>JAILZC010000015.1 GCA_023512665.1 Candidatus Bipolaricaulota bacterium
CCCGTACTGGTGCTGGATCATGCACGCCGAGCAGGGGGTCATGAGCTTCTGGGCTCCCGTCGCCTTGAGGCGCTCAAGCTCTCCCTCGAGAATCTTGAGCGAGATGCGATGATGGACCGTGCTGTACGTCCCCGCGCCCCCGCAACAGTGATCAGATTTTTCGAGCTCTCTGAGCTCAAGCCCTGGAATCTTTCTCAGTAGCTCCAAAGGTTTTTCGCCCAACTTCTGCGTGCGCGCCAGGTGACAGGGCGCATGGTACGTGACGCTCTCCGAGAGCGATTGGAAGGGCTTAAGTTCGATCTGCGATAAGAATTCGCTCAGCTCGCGAATTCTTTGGGAGAGCCGCGCGGCGCGCTGGGCGTAAGCAGGGTCATCTCGCAAGAGCTTAGGATAATTCTTTAAAAACCCTGAGCACGTCGCTTCATCGGAGATAATGACGTCTGCGTCAAGCTTCTCGAAGATCTCAATGTTGAGCTTCGCTAAACGCTTTGCGGCAGGCTCGTCTCCGTAGTAGAACGCGGGAGCACCGCAACAGATATGCTCGTGAGCGCAGCGCACGGCGCAGCCGTTGTGCTGTAAGATTCTTATCGTCGCTGCCCCGGCGTCGGGATAGAGCATGTCCATCCCACAGCCGAGAAAGTATCCGACGCTGTAGTGAGGAGCTTGAGGGTTTTGCTCAAGCAGTCCTGCAAGGCGCTCGTGCAGAAATCTTTGAGCAAACTGATGACCTTTGAGAATCTCGATCCCGTGAGCAAAATCTTCGTCGGTGCGGGTGAGCAGACTATAGGCGATTTTGGGCAGCCCGACCCTAGTGCCCAGCTGCCAGGCTCGCACGGCCTTCGCTAAACGCTTTCTGTTTGGCAAAAGCTTTCTATACGCAAAGCTCTTGAGGCGATCCGTCCGGGTGCGCCCAAGCGTCTCGTTGGCGTGGCTGAGAAGTTGCGCGTTGCGCCAGGGCAGATCTATCTGCACAGGACACTCTTGAGCGCACAGCCCGCAGGTCATGCAGAGCGACGCGAGCTCGCGCGCGCGCGGGAGATCGCCCTGGCCGTTATGGTCTACAAATGCCGTCCAGATCGCTCCGATCACGCCCATATACGTCTGTCCGGCGTAGACATGGCCCCCAACCGCTCGAAACGCGGGGCAGATGTTCATACACGAGCCGCAGCGAATGCAGTACAAAGCTTCGCGGAAGCGCCGGTCGGCGCGCATCCGACTCCGTCCGTTGTCTACCAAGATAACGTGCACTTCACGATCTGGGGTCGGCGTCACCAGTGAGACATAGCTGGTGAGCTTCTGCGCGGTGGCACTGCGCGGGAGTAACTTTAAGAGTGTCAGGGCGTCGGCGAGCGTCGGCACGATCTTCTCAATGCCCGTGATGATGACGTGAATCTTCGGGAGCGCCATAGTGAGTCGGTCGTTGCCCTCGTTGGTGATGACGAGAAAAGTTCCCGTCTGGGCGACGGCAAAGTTCGCCCCGGTGATCCCGATATCGGCTTCCAGATAGCTTTTTCTGAGTGAGGCCCGCGCGATCTTTGTCAGCTCATACGGATCGTCGGTGTAGGGGACACCGAGCTTTTCTGAAAAAAGTCTTCCGATGGCTTCGCGGGGCTTATGGATCGCCGGCCCGGTGATGTGAAACGGGCGCTCGCCCGCAAGCTGAATGATGCGCTCGCCCAAGTCCGTCTCGATCACTTCGACCCCAGCAGACTCTAAGTGTCTGTTCAGCTCAATCTCTTCGGTGACCATAGATTTGGACTTGACGGCTCTTTTGAGCCCGCGCTCGCGCACGAGCTTCAGCAGGTACTCATCGGCTTGGCGAGCATTCTGGGCGAGATAGAAGTGTCCGCCGTGGCGGGTGACGCTCGCTTTGAGCTGTTCGATCAGCTCATCGAGGTGCTCGATAGAAGATTCTTTGATCTGGCGTGCCGCGCGCCGCAGGGCCTCTCGGTCTGGAATATCCGCAAACGCCCACGTCCGCGAGAGATCGAAATAGAGACTCGCCCGGCTGAGGGCGGTGTGCATGGCTTCGTCTTGGAGACTACGTGCGATCTGCTTACGGAAATCACTCATCGCTCTTCACCGACAAGATCATAGCCGATCCGGCTTGAAAAAAGCAAAGAGACCCTAGAGTTTCACCTCGGGCGTCGTGCGCTCTATGGCGCTCTCGATCTCGAAGAACTCGCGCTTCTCGAAGCCGAACCATTGTGCGAGCACGTTCGTGGGCACCGACTCTAGAAGATTATTGAGGTCGCGGACGTTAGCGTTGTAGAAGCGTCGCGCTGCTTGGATGCGGTCTTCGGTGTTAATGAGTTCTTTCTGAAGCTGCAGAAAGTGTTCATCGGCCTTGAGGTGCGGATAGTTTTCTGCAATGGCTAAGAGCTCGCGGAGCGCGCCCACGAAGATATTTTCGTCACGCGCTTGCGAAGCTGGCGATCCCGTCGAAGCTATAGCGCGGCTGCGCGCCTCGATCACGCGGTTGAGGGTCTCTCGCTCGTAGGCCGCGTATCCCTTGACTGTCTCCACCAAGGCGGGGATGAGGTCATACCGTCGTTTGAGTTCGGTGTCTATACCGGCCCAGGCTTCATCGCAGGCGTTACGGGCGCGCACGAGCCTGTTGTACAGAAAGAGTCCCCAGACGAAGATCACGAACAAAAGTACTAAGAGCTCCATCTGCCCTCCTCGTGAGCTTGAGCGCGTCTCACATACTCCGGTAGGCGATCGAGGAGTCCTTGCAAGACCTTTGCGGCAGCCTCGAACTCCTGGGGGGTAAACAGCTCGTCTCGATAGGCGATCACGTGCTGGCGGTCAAAGGCTATGCAAAACGTCGGCGACGCTAGGAGAAACTCCATCGTGCGTTGGTGGATCACATCGTAGGCCCAGCGCTTGTCCGGGGATTTTACATAGAAGCGTCGGCTGAACTCAGTGGATTCAAAATCAATGTCGTCAAAACCCAAGAATTCGGTGATCTTGTCTAAGACGCCCTCGGGGCGGATGAAGAGCGGTTTTAAAGGGACGGAGCTGTGGAGGATGACCGCAGAAAAGTGATGGTGATGGGTGCGTCGTCCGTGCTTGGTGTACGAATACGTCTCATAGTGATAATCGAACCCCAGAAAGCCGTATCCATGCCACGAGCCGCTGATACGATTGTAGGCGTAGCGGCCTGCGCCACGCTGAAGGCAGTGAAAGTTCGGGAACTGCCCGTCGAGGCCATATTCCCGTGAGGGATCGAAGTGCAGGGCGTGACTAACAGCCCAAGCATCTAACTCTTTGCGGCGCTTGCTCACAACGTAATGCTCCCACAGGAGATACGCCACCACAGCAGCAACGGCAAGAAGAATGAGCTCCATAGGTACTTCGCCGAATGCTATTGTGAACAACAGAGAGAGCCGTTGTCAAATGATTGACAAGACGGGGTGTATGTGATAGCTTATAACCGCAGTGCTCATGTCATGCGATACTTCTGGGTTGAGCATCAGTATAGTGTTGCCGTTTTTTTAGGATGTCTCCTGCTCATCGCACTAACGAATCTATGGGTGTTGCGGAAGCGTCTACGATCGTATCCAGCGCCTCAAGATGGCCCCAGAGTCTCGGTCTTGCTGCCAGCCCGCAATGAGCAAAAGAATATCGTCGCGTGTGTTGGCTCGTTGCTTGCTCAGGAGTACTCAAATTTTGAAGTGATCGTTCTCGATGACCAATCGAATGATAAGACTGTAAGCGTATTGCGCGAGCGCTTTGGGGGGCATCCTCGCCTCACCATTCTGCATGGAACGCCTCCACCCCCAGGGTGGATCGGGAAGAGTTGGGCTTGCCATCAGCTTGTGCACCATGCTTCTGTGGAGCTCCTGCTCTTCACTGATGCCGACACGCGCCACCACCCAAGAACGGTAGCCTATGCCGTCGGGGCACTTACAGAAGAAAACTTGGATTTTCTCAGTGTGTTCGTTCACGAGGAAGTGCTCTCGTGGAGCGAGCGTCTGGTCATTCCCGTGCTCCCTTGGAGTATTCTCTCTTTTCTGCCCCTCGTGGTGGCGTATTATACGCCGTGGGCAGCTTTCTCTGCAGCGAATGGGCAGTTCTTGCTCTTTCGGCGCAGCGCTTACGAAGCGATCGGAGGCCATGAAGCAGTCCGTCACAGTGCTGTAGAGGATCTGGCGCTCGTGCGGCGCGTGAAGTCTTCTGGCCTGCGCTGGCGGCTTCTGGACGGGAGCGATCTCGTGCGATGCCGCATGTATGAAAACTATGAGCAACTCTACGAAGGGCTGACGAAGAACCTCTTGGCGGCTTTTGATTATCGTGTTGGGTGGTTTATTCTCATATGGTTGTGGATTGGGGTGTTCACGTTCGAGCCCTTGATTGTTCTCTTGGGGCATCTCCTAGGGCTGGGCTGGGGAGAGATCCGGCCGGCCCTCTGGTCAGTCGCTCTCTCGCTGGGACTGTGGGGAGTTGCTTACAGACGGTTTGGATACCCTGTGCGCTGGGCGCTCTTCTATCCCGTTAGCGTAGCCCTGATGGTGTGGCTCGCATGGGGATCGTTGATGAGAACTCTTCGTGGGCGAGCAGTATGGAAAGCGCGCGCGCTCCCTCGAGTGCGCTGGCGGTGGTGGTGATATGGAGATTTTTTTATGGACGCTCCTGGCTTTTGCTTCGGGCTCGTTGATGTTTTCGTACTGGATCGGCCTGGCGGTGTTGAGACGAGACATTCGCACGGTAGGGGATAGCAACCCCGGCGCGAGCAATCTCGTGCGTGCGGGGGGCAAGGGGTGGGGCCTTGTCGGGCTATTTTTGGACTATGCCAAAGGGATTGCGCCGGTGCTGGCAGCGCGCTCTGTCGGGGGCATAGAAGGGGCAGCGTTGATGCCCGTAGCCCTGGCTCCCGTGCTGGGCCATGCGTTCTCGCCGTGGCTGCGTGGGCGCGGGGGCAAGGCTGTCGCCGTGACGTTTGGCGTGTGGACGGGGGTCAGCCTGTGGGAGGGCCCCGTGGTGCTTGGGGCGTTGCTGTCGTTCTGGTACGCGCTCAGTGCGCGTGATGGCTGGACGGTCTTCGTCTCGACGCTCTGCTTTGTGGTGTATCTTGCGCTGCGCGAGGTCGAGGGCTGGCTAGGGATCGGGCTGGGTTGCTGGGCCGTTCTGGCTGTGAAGCATTATAACGAACTGCGTCAGGGGTGGGCCTGGCGCCCTTGGGTGCGGAGCTTGTATAATAGCAACAGATAGGAGGGTCGATATGCGAAGGATCTTCGCTCTCGTCTTGGGAGCTGTCTTCGTGGGTGTTTCTCTCGCGACTGTGGGAAGTTCTGATCTCTCTGGGGTATGGGCGCAGCTTGTCGTCAGCTCGCAGCTCAGCGACGTGCCCCTTGCCGGACGGGTGCGCCAGCAGACTATCTCGATCCAGCGTGTCAGCATCCAACAGAACGGCAGCGCGGTGACGATTGAAGCGCAGACGTGTGCGCTCGAATTCGACAGCGGCACCCCCGTGGTGCGGCTCAGTTTCCCTGAGAGATTTGTGAACTCTTTGGGCCTTGATGTCAAGAAAGCTCAGTTTGATCCAAGCACAGGGGGGTTCGTACAGCCGCGCGCGACGTATCTTCGCGGGGTGCGCCTCCAAGACCCGGAGAGAGACCCCTTACCCACGGATCCTAAGGACCCGCGCGTCTTTGACCAAGATGGCGATGGTAAACCTGGCATGACGCTGCAGGCGAGCGTAGCGGGACTGTTCAACGCCGATATCTATATCATCCAACGAGATTGGAATATTCTCCGTGGGCAGCTCACGTCGAGCACGGCGCTCGATGGTCTGGTCGAGTGGGGGTCGGAACAAGTGATCCTTGGGGCAACCAATCCCATCTTTCTCAACCCCAATCCAGTGTTTCCTGATCCCAATCCGAACAATAGTTTCTTCCGCTCGACGCGAGTCAACGGCGGAACGTCATGTGAGCAGATCCGTGCGCAGCGCGACCGGCTCTTCACACGGTGATTGGCTTCTCTGAGCGACCTTGTAGCCGTTATGCATAATAAGAGCATACTCTTGCATAGGAGGAGATAACGATGGCGCGATGGCTTCGGATGTCGTTTCTGGCCATGAGTCTGCTCGGCATTATACTCGGGTTGACGGAGCGGGAGCTGGGGCAAGCCCAGGGAGCGACTGTGGAGATCACCAGCGGGGGCAAGACCTATCCGGCGTACTTTGTCGCCCCGACGGGGGAAGGTCGTCGTCCCACGATCATTCTCATTCACTCGATCAACGGCTTTGAGCTGGGGTATAAGACGATCAGTGATCTATTGATGGCCGAAGGCTTTGCCGTGCTTGCCCTTCAGTGGCAAGCCCACGAGCGTACCCCACCCGATGCCGTGATGGAGCAACTCCTACGAGACTCGATTGCGTATCTTCGCGGTCGAGCGGAGGTAGACCCAGAGAATATCGGGCTGACGGGCTTTTGCATCGGCGGACGCTATACGATGCTCTTCTTGCCCCTGATAAAAGAGTTCAAAGCTGGGGTTGCCTGGTACGGCTTCCCGTACTCCGGGGGCTCGCCCGTGCAGCCGCGCAAGCCCGCGGAGCTGATTGAGCAGCTCCAAGCCCCGATGCTCATCATTCACGGCACGGCTGATCGTCCCAGCCCCATCGCCGACATCTATCGCTACGCTACGGAGCTAGACGCTGCGGGCAAGTACTTTGAACTCAAAGTCTATCAAGGGCAGCCGCACTCGTTTATGCTCCGAGGGGGACAGTTGTTGCAGACGCCGCTGACGCGAGATGCGTTCAACGAGATGGTTTCGTTCTTCAAGCGAATGCTTCAATAGCTTACGGCTTCTGCTGAGTGCTGGGGTTCAAGTTGCCGGAGTCAAGTCTCTGGGGTGTGCTGCCCGGCATGAGCGCCGCGATGGCCAGCACCTCATAGAGCCGTTGCGGCTCAGCAATGCCCTGAAGCTGGGAGAGTCCCCGATCAAGGTACTGGACACCTTGAATTGGGCCAGCGAGGTTCTTGACGACCTCGGAGATGAGAATCTGCCCACCGTGCGCTTCGCTCTGAATGCGAGCGGCTAGGTTTACAGCGTGGCCGATATAGTCCTCTGCATGTTGAATGGGCTCACCGCTGTTGATGCCAATAGCAACGCGCAGGGGTCTCTCCCGGCTTCGGTTGAACTCATCGAGCGTTCGCTGGAGCTCCAGAGCATAGAGGATGGCTTTCTTGGCGCTGGGGAAAGCAATCATGAAGCCGTCGCCGTAGTTTTTAACCTCTAAGCCCTCATAAGCTCTCAAGAGCTGGCGAACGATCTGATTGTGCTCTTGGAGGATCTCGAAAGCTTGTTCATCTCCCTGAGCAGCGATGGGGGTCCAATCGTCAATGTCACTGAAGAGAATAGTGACTGTTCCGCTGGGGAGACGCCTCTTGATGTTGACGATCTCCGATTCCGTAGCGAGCTTGCTTAGGGCTTCTTTGAGCTTTGCTGCAGCCAGCTCAGCCCCCATAGTTTTCAGTTTACGGTCAATCTCCAGCTGTTGTTGCTCGACGTAGGCGCGCCCTCCGATGCGCGCGGCCAGGGCTTGCAAGATAGCTGCTAGAGCTTTGAATGGTGGGGATTTTAAAACTGCGTTTAAGACGATCGCTATCGCGATGGCAATAATGAGGATCCCCAAAGCGCCGCCGGGGATTTGCTCAAGCCAGCCTTGGGCAAGAAGAATACTATACACACGTGCATTGTAATCAAAGACTTTGGAGACGTCAATTTTGAGGATTTTACTTTGGTGATGGCTAACGCGACGTGGGGTTGCCCAGACGTGAGCCGTCAGCTATAATAATCTGTTGCTGGGGCCGTAGCTCAGTTGGGAGAGCGCTGCGTTCGCAACGCAGAGGTCGCCGGTTCGACTCCGGTCGGCTCCACCAAAACCCTATGGTGTACACCTATCGGGCGGAGCTGGAGACGGATCCCCACACAGGGCAAGTCTGTGCTACCCTGCCCGCTTGCAACGATCTCTCGGATTTTGGAGAGACCGTTAGGCACTTTGTGAGCGATCTTGCGTCAAGCGGGCTTGAGTGTTGAAGAGTTCAAACAGGTTGAAGAGTTTAACCAGCTGGCTCTGTAGAAATGCCAAGCGCGCTTAGCCTTATATGCCCACCTGTGATGCTCGTCGCCAACTAACAGCTCCCAGCTATGAACCCAAACGCTGATCTGTACGGGATTTCTGTATCGCCCTCTTGGCTTTTTCCCTCGGTTGTGGTATATAGTATATAGAAGGTGATAAACCTTAAAGCCGCCCACCCCCGCTCACAGCTTTGAGAGCGCAGGGGAAGGAGCGCAGCGGTTGCGATAATCCTTCACAACCACCTCCACCCAGGGGTGGAGGTGTAGTCGGTGCCCTAACGATAGCTTTGTTACTCCAGGCTAAGTAGTGTTAATGTAAGAGCAAAGTGGACATTCTTGATGAACCACCTCAAGAAGGAGGTATAGGCAAGTGGAAGAATTTCTCAAGGCGCTTAGAGAATTCGACCAATCATTTTGGGGGCAGCTCTTCCTATTCATCGGCGGGGCATTGTTCGTGGGTATATCGGTGTCGTGGTGGTTTGGCCAATCATCCCGTAGACTAAGGACCACTTCTTTACTAGGGCTGCTTGCTGCAGCATGTTGGGATATTGCGCTTTTTCTAAAGGGGCAGTTGCTCTTTGGGATTCTGCTAGCCATCATTATACTCGCGGGTATCGCAATCATAGAGATGCGAAGGAGAAGGCTCTCAATGCTATAAATATGGAAGAATTTCTGCGATCTCATCCTGGGGTATTTGTGTGGATTCTGCTAAGCGTTGGGCCGTTCTTGCTCAGCGGCATGGGCAGCATTTGGTGCTGGAAGCCCCGCTGGATCATCCTTGGAGAGCTGTTGTTGGCGTTGGTAGTAGGAGGGGGCTTGGGCAGTTGGCAACCTAGTAGCAGCATGGATATTGGGATTTACTTTCCTTAATTCTCTGGGAATGATAGCTGTAGGATGGTGGAAACAGCGACGCGGGATGCCTAAGCAAAGCTAAGAATAAAGCCAAGGCCTCTGCTCTGTCCCACAGACTACCCCTGTGGCCGCCGGGGTTCCGAAAGTAGCGAAGGGATCGCAAGAGGAGGTACGAACAAGTGCTTGGCTCCTCTCAGCTTCTTGCCGCGAGGATTTCTACAGAGCCAACCAGCTCTAAATGCTACGCAGAGGTCGCCGGTTCGACTCCGGTCGGCTCCACCGAAGAAATTTAATCCCCTAGGCCCACCCGCGCCTGCGCCATGCACTGCTGCGAGAAATTATTGACGTCGCCGTAGAACATCAGCATCGTGTCGCCATCCCAGACGCTCAGTTCCCCATCGTTCTGCACCGCCGGCGTGAGACGCTGAACCAACAGTGGCCCCAACCCCGCAAAGATGCCCGTGCTCGTCCCGCCGATCTCCGTGAGCCGGAAGATTTCTAGGTCTCCCGTATGCGGGACTTGCACCCACGCGAAGACGACATCGGGAGTATCAGTATCTATGTTCTCATCGGGCTCGTTGACCATCCCGAAGATCTGGCGCCCGACACGGACGAAGCGCACTTGCTTGATCGGCGGCGTCCAGCCGTCCACAAACCAGATGCACTCAGGAGTGTTCGCCGGAGGTACAGGACACCCCATATTTGCCAGCCCTCCAGCTTGATTGGGGCAAGCATCGTCGCGATTGCTGACCCCATCTCTGTCATCATCAGAGGCGACGTGGATGGTCGCCGGCAATGATGCGCTCAGCCAACCCTTCG
>JAILZC010000148.1 GCA_023512665.1 Candidatus Bipolaricaulota bacterium
TTCGGGGGTTTTTTATTATTACCGCCTTGCGGGTTTTTATTTTATGGGCGACGCGCTGCGCGACGCCACCGATCCGTTCTCGGTGCAGGGGAGATAAAAAAGCCCTGCCGAGCTTGACGACTCGGCAGGGCCACTACTGCATTCTTATCCGTTACTTGCACTCCTGACCGTTGGCGAGGTTCTGCAAGCACTGGACGTCAAACGCCCGGCCCAACTGAATCAAGAGGGCTTTGGTGGCAGCGCGGCGCACCGCCGGAGTAGCTCCATCGGCCATGAGCTGGCGTAGCTCCGCTTCGGGCTTGCTTACCCACTGATCGCTTAGTTCGTAGTACGCTGCGAGACCGAATTCTTCATCTAGGGTGAGCAGCTCTTCGAGCTTGGACGTCTCCGCCCCTTGGACGGCTTTAGCTAGGCCACGCCGACTGGCAAACGACGAGTATATCGCGATGGGCGCGCCCTCGCCATCATTGTAGACTTGGTAATCGAGGCCTGCGAGCTCTTGCAACAGCTCTTGGTGATTGTTCTCTTTGGCTTGCCGCGCCGCGGCAAGGAGGGCGTCTACTTCGCTTTGCTCTTCGGAGGGCTCAATACAGGGCTGGAAGACTCCAGGGAAGACCTGAACCCCTTGGACATAGGCGCGCGCTGCGGCCAGCTTCGTCCCGGATTTCAAGCCAAGTTGCTTGGCATCGGTAGCCAACTCCAACAACTCCTTGCAGCCAATTGGTGGGTCAGCCAAGGGGCCAAAGAAGGAGTACGCCCCTGGAGCGATCTCGGTGGTGACCACTGCCCGCAAGGCTTTGTATTTGCTACACTCCACAGGAAACTCCGTAGCCTTCCCAGTAGAAGGATCGGTGATCTCCAGCTTAATGTCCTTCCCAGCGAGGCAGTTGGCAACGCGCTCGAGGCCGATAATGACCCCACGATTGAAGAAGTTGAACAGCCCGTTGGTCAAGTATATAGACGCCAAGGCATAGGCGAGCTCCATCTGGCCGGCGCTCTCAGCCTCAGTCATCGCTTTGTAGACGGTATTCAACATAGTGTTCTGGGCAGCCCCAGCCCGCTGGAGCAAGGGGTTCTTGATCTTAGTTGTAGAGGTGATCTGAAATTCTGGAGCGGCTGGCGCCAGCAATACCTCGCTGCGAGCTAAGCTGCTAGAACCGGCCGCGGCGCGGGCTTGAGGCGTTAAGCCGGTCCCACCGACTGCTTCCCAGCCCTGAATGGGCGCCGTAGCGAGCTTCAGCATCCCCGACGGGGTAACGGCCGTAGTTGAAGCAATATTAAGAAGCTCCTGAGCGAGCAAGAGCCCCGCCACGATCCGCACATCGTCATTGGCGCTGGGAATCGGTTGCGCTTGCTGCGCTACAACCGAAGATTCTGATGTGGTGGTGAACCCTAGTCCTCCAATCACAACGGCTATCAACATCAAACCGACACCTTTGTATGCCTGCTGTGTAAGCCTCTTCATAATCTCTTTGCGACCTCCTTTTTATGATGATAAAGATATTAAGTGTGGGGTTGCTTGAGCGGCCTCACTCCGTGGGAAGACCAGATCACCTCCTCAGGCCGACAGGCCCCCGCTCCAAGCGCTCGATCTGTCGGCGCGCGAGAGCGATAAAACGATCGGCTGCGAGTTTGAATTGCTCAGACTCGGATTTCGAGCGCTCTTCTGGGGAGAGGAGCGGGCTGCGCATGGCCCCAACAATCACACCCTGCTGCAGCGTGACCAATTTTTCATTGCGCAGCGGGGCGTCAACTTCAATCCGCCGCACCACAGCCTTGCGAAAAGCGAGAGCGAATTCGTCGGGATCGTACTTGTAGATCAGCGCTTCATCGGCCCAGCCCTTGAGGGCTTCCTGCACAGCTGTCACGAGCTCGGAGGGCAGATCTGTCGGCGTGCCAAACCCGATGATCTCCGGAGGGCCGGCGGCAAAGAGCTGCGCAGCGCTCTCTTCGGTGAGATAGTAGAGCAAGACGACCGTCAGACGAATGGCCTCTTCGCGGGTGCGCCCGCGCTTCTGGAAGACTGCTGCCGCGCTGATAGGGTTGCCCAGACGCTCTTCGCGCGGGGCCTCCAAACGTCCAGTGGCTTGTAACGACCACGTCCAGGGCTGGAACCACGGAGGCGTCAGGAGCCACTGCGGGCCGATCATCACTTCGTTGATGTCAGTGGGAGTGAGAACGAGCCCTTTCAGCTCTTGGAAGATCAGCTCGGCTTTGGTCGGGTCAAGGGCTGCTTGCTCTTGCTGGCTATTGCCGAGATACTGCCCTAAGAACAACCCAGCCATCAAGAGAGATACTAATCCCAGCCATCGTTGCTTGCGCATGGCCTCGTGCTCCTTAGTAGTTAAAGATAGCATAAAATCCCCTCAACTGTCAAGAGGGGCCAAAAGAGCCAAGAGATCAAGAGATTTTACGGAGCCCCCTCTTCCAGCGCGCTCCACAGGGCCGTGTAGTCGCCCCGGGGGTTCCAGAAGAGATAGCCCTCTAGCCCTAGCTCGCGCACCGCGCGGATCTGCGCCCGAATGTACTCCCCATAACTGAGATGGCTGGGAATGCGCATCTCGAACGCCTGCAGGAACGGTCTCAGTTTCAGATGGCGCTTCAGCCCGCTCTCAAGGGCTTTCTTGACCGTCCCGTAGGGGTCAGAGCGCAGCCCTTCCGTCTCATAATGCGACGGGTAGATCATGGGCGAGAGCACGTCCAAGAATTTATCGAACGTCTCTAAATGCTGGCCAATGGGGTCTATCTTTTTGAGATTCCACGCCCAGAGCGTCCGCCCGAAGACGTCCGCCGAGAGCCGAATCTTTCTGTGTAATCGCTCCGAGACCCTCCGTAAAAATTGCTCGATAGCCTCGTAACGTTCGGCGTAGATGGGCTTATAGGCCCCACCGTCGGGCCAGCGAATATAGTCAAACTGAATCTCATCAAACCCCAACGATGCGACTTCTTCAGCGATCGCGAGATTATACGCTTGGACGCGTTCATCAGCCGGGGAGACCCAGCGCTGCGGCTCCCTCTCTGTGGGCAGCGCGCTCAGATGCCGCGCGAGCTTAGGATCGTAGAAGAGCACGTGTCTGGCGATCACGTAGAAGCCAAGTTTTTTCAGGTTGGGTAAGAGCTCATCGAGCTTCAAAATATTGGCACGAGCGCCGATCTTGTGAGCTAAGGGGACTGTGGTGTCATAGGTGACCGTGCCGTGATTGTCCTTGACGTCTATGACGAGAGCGTTAAACCCGGCGCGTCGGGAGCTTTCTATGATCTCTTGGAGTCTTTTCGGGTTGGCCGCGACGACGGCCGGCAGATAGACCCCACGCACAGCAGGGGGGCTGCTCGAAGACGAGTCAAGAGGGGGAGCCGGTGTCGCTCTCTTGCTGATGGGAACGAGCGCAGCCTTCGAGGCCGGCTGTCCAGGGCGCTCTGGCTGGACTAAGACGAACCCCAGCGTAACCAGACCCACAAGAATAAGCCCAAGGGCTACGATATTCCGACGCTGGCTGCTGCGAATGCAACGCGAATCTCTGTTCACAGTCTCAGACCTCGGTGTCAGGGCGGGCCTCCGGTGGGGTATAATTTACTCAATCATAGAGAGGGGGCCAAGGCCGCATGTCCGATCTTGTGGAGAAAGCGCGTCAGCTCTTGGCTGAAGGTGATCTGTGCGACCATTGTCTGGGGCGGGCGTTCTCTCACTTAGGCAGGGGGCTGCGCAACGTGCAGCGCGCGCTGCTGGCGATCGAGCGAGACGAAGTACTTCGCGCATCCGAAGCTTGCCTTCGCCTGGCGTGCGATTTTGGGGAAGAAGCCGATCCACTGCCAATAAAGTCCACGTCCCCAACGCACGGTGGCAAATGGCGCGCCGAAGGCTGATTCCAGCCGATGAGCTCCTTGTCCTTGGACGTGCGGTGCGACTTTGTCAGGGCCAGCACGTGGATCGCTTCCAGCAAGTTCGTCTTGCCCTGGGCGTTCGGGCCGATCAGGATGTTGACGCCGGCGCCGGTCGCAAGCTCCAGCTTGTCGTAGTTCCGGTAGCCGTGAAGCTCCAAACTTTTCAACTGCATCGATCGGTTTCCTTTCCCGCCGGTTAGCGAGCCTTGACGACGATGACG
>JAILZC010000149.1 GCA_023512665.1 Candidatus Bipolaricaulota bacterium
GCGTGGGAGTGGACCTGGAACGGTTTTCCCCACCTAAGGATAGGTCTTCCATCCGAAAAGAACTCGACTTGGTCGACCAAGATGTGGTGGTCACCTGCGTGGCGGAGTTCACACCCACAAGAACCATGCCTGCCTTCTCTCTGCCTGGCGAAGGGTGGCAAGAGAGGAACCACATGCCCATTTGCTTCTGATCGGTGACGGTCGGCTGAGGAAGGCTTTAGAGCGAAAGGCGGGTTTAGAAAGGATCACCAATGTCCACTTCCTGGGGTTCCGGAAAGATGTGCCGCAGCTCCTTCATGCTACGGATATCTTTGTGTTGCCCTCCAAACGGGAGGGGCTACCCCGGTCGATCATGGAGGCGATGGCAGCGGGGAAGCCGGTGGTGGCCACGGATGTCCGCGGGAGCCGCGACCTTGTGGAAAATGGTGTCACCGGCATCCTTGTAAAACTCGGTGATGTTGTAGGGTTGGCGCAGGCGATCCTTCAACTTATCCACGACCCGGAGCTACGACTGAGGATGGGTGAAGCAGGGCGTGAAAAGATTCAAGCTTACTCCCTCGATCACGTGATTAAGGAAATGTCCGAGGTTTACGCTCGATACCTTTCAAGCAATAGATAGGCATGTAAGAAGCGAGGAAGCTATAGGCCGCCGGGGGCGGGAGTACGATGCTGGCGGAGAAACTCATTCGGTGCCTTGCTCACTAGCGAGGCTTGAATATGTAGTCACAATATGATAGAATGTCGCCACATAGCAATGCATCGAGGGAAGAGAAGCTATGATAACCGTTGGGATTAGAGAGCTCCGCAATAGATTGAGCCTCTACTTGAAGCAGGTTGCAGAGGGCAAACAGATCAAGGTCACCAACAGGGGGGAAGTGATCGCTCTTTTGATCCCGGCTAAGGGGGGGAAGAAGATAGATAAAGAACTGATAGCGTTGGTTGAGGAAGGGCTGGTTTCGTGGGCAGGGGGGAAGCCCCAGGGAGCCTCACGGCCGGTGAAGGGTCGCGGCCGCCTGCTCTCCGAGATCATCATCGAAGACCGAAGATGATCCTATATCTCGATACCAGCGCACTCGTCAAACTCTACGTTGCTGAGCCAGGTTCAGATGATGTGAAGGCTAAAGTAGAGGCCACGCTTGTTATTGCGGTTTCGCGGGTAGCGTATGTGGAAGCACGGGCTGGCCTCGCCCGAAAGGTTCGGGAGGGGGAGATCTCGCGGGAGGAATATCGCCGTGTGGTTAAGGATCTCGATAGAGACTGGGGAAAGTATTGTATTGTCGAGGTCTCAGAGAGCGTAGCCAAGCTTGGTGGGGAGTTGACAGACACACATCCTCTCAAGGGATTCGACGCGCTGCATTTGGCGTCAGCGCTCTTTTTGAAGAGCAGAACCCATGAGGAGATTTTGTTTTTCTGCTTTGACGAGAAGCTCAAAAGCGCAGCGGAAGCCGAAGGTTTGAGCGTCGAATACTCCTAGCCATCCCGCTAGGCAAGAGTGCTGCGCTGGGAGAGAAGCTTAGTCGGTGTAGAGAGTTTGCTCTGCCCCTCTCAAAAGCTTACAATAAATACCCAATGGAGCGCAGCCGCAATTGGATGGATCAAAGAAGCCACGAGGCTGATTCATTATGCAGAGCAGATCATCAAGTTCTGTGAAAATCTTCTATCCCAAGCTGAGCCGGGCTGAGGTCATCAGTCGTCTTAAGGCAGGACTGAAGGAGCTGCAGCAGAAGCTCCCCATCGTTAGGGCGGTCTTGTTTGGCTCTTACGCTCAGGGGCGTTATACCGTGAGCAGCGATATAGATCTGCTCATCGTCTATGCGGGGCCGGCGCGCCCCGACGCCTACACTCTGGTCAAGCGCTCTCTTGAGTTGCCGAGAGTTGAGCCGCATCTGTACACTCAAGCAGAATATGAACAGCTCTCTGAGACGCTCCGCAAGATGACCGAAGGAGGGATCGTGCTCGTGGATCAGCACCGCACCAGCAAGCGCGTCCAACTGGTCGCGAAGCGACTTTTAGATATCGTTTTCAGCGTCGTGGGATTAGCGTTGCTCGCTATTCCCTTTGCTCTGATCGCTCTGGCGATCAAGCTCGATTCCAAGGGCCCTGTCTTCTTCAAGCACGAGCGCGTGGGCAAAGACGGCAAAAGATTTATCTGCTGGAAGTTCCGCACGATGATCGAAGGGGCTATCAATCAAGGGTTAGGCGTCACCGTCGCCCAAGACGACCCCCGTATCACACGAGTGGGGCGATTTTTGAGAAACTGGGGGCTGGACGAGCTCCCTCAGCTCATCAATGTCTTGAAGGGCGAGATGAGCTTAGTCGGCCCGCGCCCGACGTTCCCTTACCAAGTCGAGCGGTATACCGCCTTCCAACGGAGGCGCCTCGAAGTCAAACCAGGCATCACCGGCTGGGCGCTCGTGAACGGGCGCAATCGCTTACCGTGGGAGGAACGCATCAAGCTTGATGTTTGGTACGTAGATCATTGGTCTCTCTGGCTTGATTTCAAGATTCTGTTGAAGACTCTGTGGGTCGTCTTGGTAACTCATGAGGGCCTCTACGGAGAGGGCGGGGTCAACGACGATCTCCGCCGTGATTCCCAGCCTCAACACTATGACTCGTGAGTTACTGATCTACGGGGCCAGTGGGCATGCCAAAGTGGTTATAGACATCATCAAGAGGCAAGGGATCTATCAGATTCTTGGCCTTGTGGACGATTCAAGAGAACGCTGGGGGCAGGAGTTCTGTGGTTACTATGTATTGGGCGGGAAAGAGATTCTCACACATCACCGGCGATGCGGTCTCCTCGTAGCTATCGGTGATAACGTCGCAAGACAGCGCGTTCAGCTGGCAGCGAGAGCTTTGGGATATGAACTGGTAACAGCGGTGCACCCTTCGGCCTCTATAGCTTGTGACGTCTCCATTGGCCCAGGTACAGTCATCATGGCCCAAGTCGCTATAAACTCCGGGACTATCATCGGTGAGGGCGTGATTGTCAACACCGGAGCGACGATAGATCACGACTGTCGCATTGGAGATTTTGCCCATATCTCACCGGGAGTGCACCTGGCAGGCAATGTCACGGTCGGTGCGCTCACCCAGGTCGGCATCGGCGCGTGCGCGATCCCCGGCGTGCGCATCGGAGAACGCACTATCGTTGGGGCTGGAGCAGCCGTCGTCACAGATATACCCGATGGCGTCGTCGCCGTTGGGGTTCCCGCGAAAGCGATCAAGCGACACCAGTGAAACTTGATCTCCTTTGCTTTTTGTATTATAATAATCACATTAAAGTAATACAATCATGGAGGGGATGCTATGCCCGTCGTTACAGTGCGCATGGACGAGCACCTTGTGCGGCGGCTCGAAGAGCTCGCAAAGCTGCGCCGCATCACCCGCAGCACTTTAATGAAAGAGATTCTCGAGGAAGCTCTCAAGCGTCAGTGTGACGATCCTGTTCAAGAGGCTCTGCGCGCATTGCGACAGAAGAAAAAGCCGGGTTTTTCTGGGGATTGGTCTCAGATCGAAAAAGAGCTGCGTCAGAGCACACCGCGTTTCACTAGCGTCGAAGAAGCCCTTGCCGCTTCGCGCAGGAGGGCAGGGTGAGAGCTACTGTCCTGATTGATAGCGATGTCTTCTTGATAGAGCTTCGCTATCCCCGCGATCGTCGGTATGCTAAAAATAAAGCATTCCTGGAACGTGTCCGCAGCGGGGAGCTCGTCGGCTGGACCACCGTGTACAACCTTCTGGAGATTTGCGGGATTCTCTCGTTCAATCTCAGCCCTCAGAGCTTGCAGGCACTCTTCATCGGCTTTGCCCAGCAGTTCAACGTGACAGTGCTCTTCCCCAACCAGAGAACGCTACACCAAACACGAAGCCGAGAGGCTGATCCAGTATGCCGAGCAGATCATCAAGTTCTGTGAAAGTCTTCTATCCCAAGCTGAGCCAAGCTGAAGTCATCACACGTCTCAGAGCAGGGCTGAAGGAGCTGCAACCGCAGCTCCCCATCGCTCGGGCAGTGTTATTTGGCTCCTACGCCAAGGGAAATCATACCGTGGGCAGCGACATCGATCTGCTGATCGTC
>JAILZC010000150.1 GCA_023512665.1 Candidatus Bipolaricaulota bacterium
GTGCCCGATGGAGACGCTCGTCAAACGCTGCTGTGTGCCCGCGCATCGCTTCGACGGCGAGCGCGCCGAGCGCCTGGGCTTGTATTAAGAGACTCTGGGCACGCACCAGCGCGACGAATCCCAACGCTAACGTGACTTGTGTCCCGTTGATGAGCGCCAGCCCCTCTTTGGGAGCCAAGCGTAGTAGCTCCAGCCCAAGCTCCCTGAGCACTTCTCTCCCAGGGAGAATCTTTCCGCCGAGTTTGGCTTGGCCTTCGCCGATCAGAAGAAGCGCGAGATGGGCCAGGGGGGCTAAGTCCCCGCTGGAGCCGACGGAGCCCTTAGCTGGGATGAGGGGCACCACGCGGTGATTGAGAAATTCTCCCAGATATTCGATGATCTCGAGGCGCACCCCAGATCGCCCTTGCAGCAGTGAGTTCAATCGAAAGAGCACGGCAGCGCGGGCGACCGCATCGGGAAGGGGCTCTCCCACCCCAACAGCATGGCTCTTGAGGAGATTCTCCTGAAGCAGCGAGAGCTTCTCTTTCGGAATCGTCTGGGTGCTCAGTTTCCCAAAGCCCGTATTAATCCCGTAGACTCTCTGATTTTCCGAGACGATCTTTTCGACGATGGCGCGGGCGGCGCGCACGCGCTCTAGGGCCTTCGGTGCCAGCGAGATCAGCTCTCCCTCAAAGACGATCTTCTTGGCAGTTTCCAGGGTTAAAGAGTGTCCATCAAGCTCGATCATGCGCATTTCAGTATACTGACAGATGCGCATGATGTAAAATTGAATCACGGAAGACACGGGATCATGTTCACTGAAGAGTTCTATGTCGTCTGCGACAATATTCGCAGCACGTTTAACGTCGGGGCGATCTTTCGTACCGCCGATGCTGCGGGGATTACGAAGCTCTATCTCTGTGGGTATACCCCGACGCCGCCGCGCTATGAGATTGAAAAGGTCGCGCTGGGCGCATCTGTCCCCTGGGAGCACGTCGCCCAGACATGGCGGCTCTTAGAGCGCCTCAAAGCCCAGGGGGTTCAGATCGTAGCTCTTGAAAATAATATTGATCTCCCCACGATAGACTATCGCGCATTCACCCCAAAGTTCCCCATCGCGCTCGTGCTGGGCAACGAGGTCACCGGGCTCTCTCCAGCCCTGCTCCAGCGCGCCGACGCGATCATCACGCTGCCCATGCACGGGAAGAAGGAGTCCCTCAACGTCGCGGTGGCCTTGGGGATCGCCGCATACAGATTGAACGAGCGCCGGAGATGATCTCTCCCAAAACTTGCCGGGCCCAGAACACTTCTGGTATAATAAAAATGCCTGGGCTTGTCTGAAGCCCCGTGCTAGGGTGCAAGAGCTTCGCTCTTGTGCAATAGTGTGGTTGTGTGGAAGGCAAGTCCGTTTTGCTTTTGAGGTGATCGCCTATGCAGGAATTATTAGAGCACCTGCAGCGACGGTCATCGCCCCCGGCGGCGGGGGACCTGCGCCGCATGCTGCAGGCCCTCTATCACCAGAGAGAGATTTGGCAGGCGGCGGGCGCGTGCGAGCGCCCATTCCCCCAATTCGTCGCGTTGGTAGAGGCATTGCACGAGTTGGGGTATCTGCGTGTTGAGGGGCGTGCTCTTGAGGTCACGCCGGAGGGCCGCGCGGCCTTCGAGCGGTGGGGGATCGCACTTGCACCTCCTGTAGGGGAGCCTTGCCCACACTGCGCTGTCGGCCCTGCCCCCCTTCTAGAACTCCAGAAAAAGTTCGCCCAGATCGCCCAGCGCCGCCCCCCTGCCGCGCCAGAGTTTGAGCAGGGATTCTTGACAGCAGACTCGGTCATGCGGCGCGTCGCGTGGATTGACCGCTGCGGCGATCTCGATCATAAAGCGATTGTCATCTTAGGAGATGACGATCTGCTCAGCATCGCGTTGGCCTTGACGGGTCGGCCTGCACGGCTCGTCGTCTTCGAGATTGATGAGCGCCTTGTAAATTTTCTGAACGATCAAGCCCAGCAAGCCCATTGGCCGCTGCGCGCCTATGTGCATGATCTACGACAGCCCTTGCCCGAAGAGTTTTTGGGGGAATTTGACGTGTTCGTCACCGATCCCCTGGAGACCGTCGAGGGCTTTCTGCTCTTTGTGGAGCGGGGTCTGTCGGCGCTGAAGCCGGGGGCCGGGCAAGCGGGGTATTTCGGGTTAACGAAGATCGAAGCGTCGCCGGAGAAATGGCGTCTCTTCGAGCAGAAGCTGGTCGGCCAGCACGATCTCTTGATCTCGGACGTGCTGCGGGATTTCGGGTTTTATGAGAATTGGCCCTATTTACTAGGGACGGCTAGGCGTCAGTCGGCATTGCTGGCAGAGGCTCCAGATCGGCCGTGGTATCGTTCGGCGTTCGTTCGGATCGAGACGCTTAGAGATTTTCGGCCACCGCGTTGTCGCTCCCTTGGGGAGGAGGTGGAGATCTTCTATGACCAAGACTCGATCATAACGCCAAGGAGGTGAGCCATGCGGGAGCAAGCCCTGGGGCGCCATCTCATCCTAGAGATCTGGGATGCCGATCCCCGCCTGCTCGACGATGCGCACGCCTTGGAGAAGCTCTTGCTCCAAGCGGCGCGCGCCGCCAACGCTACAGTCATTCAGAGCGTCTTCCATCACTTCAGCCCCTACGGCGTCAGCGGGGTTGTCGTCATCGCTGAGTCCCATCTCACTGTGCACACCTGGCCGGAGTACGGCTATGCGGCGATAGACATCTTCACCTGCGGGCCGAAGATGGATCTCGAAGCGGCCGTAGAGATCATTGCCCGCGGGCTGGGAGGGCACATCATGCCGATCGAGATCAGCCGTGGGAGACAGTACCGGCTTTATAAGCATCCGGTTCACGAGATGGAAGTTTGCTCCAGCGGGCAGGAGCGGACGGCCCTTCGCCCCTGCTGAGATTTTGCAAAAAGATGCCCGATCTGCTAGGCTGGCGCTACTATGGTCATCGTGCGCATAGCGTTCGCGGCTGTGGTGATCTTGGGGTCGTGGGAGTCTTTCGTGCAAGCTCAGCCTGAGCCCACGGCGCACTTTGGGCAGTTGGTCTTGGGAGGCTCGATTGGGGCGCTCCTCGGCGGTGTCGGCGGGGCCGCTGGGGCTTACGGCATCTGTCGCGCCGTGACAGATCCGGGACCGTGGGCCGATCTGGCGTGTCTCGCCAGCGCGATGCTCTTTGGCTATCTGCCCGGAATCCCCATCGGTGCGACTGTGGGCGTGAGCGTCGCCGGGAGTTTTCAAAAAATTCGTGGGAACATCTGGACGGCGCTCCTTGGGGCGGGCTTGGGTGGGGCCGTAGCGTTCTTTGTCTCAGATTGGGTGCTGCGCTCCCTGGAGGAGCAACAGACCCGAGACATGCTCATCCCCATCGCGCTCTTCGGAGTGATCCCCATCGCGGCGGGGACGGGCGCGGCCTGGGGCTATACGCTCACGGGACGCTCACGCACAGAGTGAGCTGGCGTGCTAAGAACGGGTCATAGTGCAGGGTGAGTTCGCGCGCCTGGGCGCTGACCTCAAAAGCGATCTGGCCGCTGACGCCTTCGCCGCGCGAGGGGCTGAGCGAGGGCAACGGCCGACCGAGCGCGCCCGTGGCGACGCTACGAGTACGCTCGGTCCCGTCAGGTTCTTCCAGCCAGAGCACAGCCGAACTGGCGAGCTGGAAATCCGTGATCGCTTCTAACAACACCTCGACGATCACGAAGCGATGATCTGGGTCGAGCGTCCAGAAGCCGATCTGCTTCGCCGTGCTGATGGAGCGCACGCTCAGGCGGAGCATCCCGTTATCGGTGCGGTCGCGCGGGCAGGCGCGTTGCGGGCTCGGAGCCGTGGCGGGAGCCGCGAGAGCCGTCACCGGTCTTTGGGGGGCATTGGCGCTGGGGGGAGGGGCTGGGGTCTGGCTTGTTGCGGGAGATTGCTCAGCGCGACGATAGAGTCCGACATACCAAAAGAGCGCGAGCAGCCCCATGAGCAACACCGTCACTATGAGTCGAAGACGCACGGCATATCACCTTCTTGTAAGAGTCTGCTGGAGCCATAGTAACGC
>JAILZC010000151.1 GCA_023512665.1 Candidatus Bipolaricaulota bacterium
GTCCACAAATTCGTTAGGGTGCGCGAACTCAGCCATGAGCTTCGCTTGCCACAGCATGGCCCATCCTTCATTCATGATTTTGGTTTGAATCTGGGGGACGAAGTAGTACGACTCTTCGCGGATCATTGCTAGAATATCTTTTTGCCAGTTCTCCAGGCGCCCGTGCCTCATCAGAAACCCGAGCAAGTCTTTCTGGGGTTTGACTAGATCGGTCTCATCGCGGAGTTGGCGGGCGCGCTCGCGGGCCTGTCTGAGCCTTTTACGGCGCTCTTCGAGCCACTGCGGCGGGTTGACAAAGCGATCCATATAGTCGCGCTTGACAGGGATGCGCACCGGTTCTCGCTCACGCCCGTCCTCTTCCAAGTCTGCTCGATGCCCCGATCGCTTGATGAACGGCGCATGTTGATCAATTTCGTACTGCAACGAGAGCGCCTTGTCTATGAACGACTCGACCTCGGTGATGCCGTACTTGCTCATGTACTCTTCGATGCGCTCGGCGTGGGTGTGCATCACCTTGATCATGTCTTTAGGAGTCTTGGAGAACCAGCGATTATTTTTGAAGAAGTCTACGTGGGCGTAGACGTGGAGCATGACCCCTTTGTTCTCGACGGGCGTGTTGCTCTCGCGTAGGTACGCGATCGCCGGGTTGGTGTTCAGCACCAGCTCGTAGGTCCACCACCCCGAATAGGCCGAACGTTTGCGAAAATAGTCATAGCTCATGCCGAACGACCAGTGGGGAAAGCGTTCGGGGAAGCCATCGTACGCCGAATACTCGTTGAGCTGATCGTGGTCTACGATGCCAAAGATCACCGGCCAGGGGTCCAGCCCGACCGACTCCGCCAGGCGCCGTGCCTCAGCACGGAGTTTTTCTAGCTCACGAATCTTCTTGGAGACAATCATAGTCTACCGCCCCTTGCCCAAAAACTCTTTAATAGACTGCAAGATATCTTCGCGATCGGAGATGATGGACGTAACGAGACGGTCGTGGTCCTCGAGGCGCTCTTTGAGCTTGACCAAGTGTAGCCCCGGCGAGCGCCGCCCGAGCGTGACTTGGCCGTAGCAGAAGAGATTGACCTTGGGGAGCAGGTGCTCGCGCAACAGGGGCACACAGGCGTTCTCGGTGTCGCCGATCCAGTTCTCCCCATCGCTGAAGTGGAACGCATAGATATTCCAATGTTCTGGAGGGTAGCGCCGGTCTATAATGCGATTACACAGCTCATAGGCGGAGCTGATGCGCGTGCCCCCGCCGGTGCTCAGGCTGTAGAAATCCTCTTCGTTGACCTCCTGGGCCTCATAGTCGTGCAAGATGTAGACGCGATCTACGTTCTTGTAGTTCGTGCGCAGCCAGAGATCGATCCACCAGTTCTCCTGGCGGATGATCTCGGTCTTTTCGCCGGACATCGAGCCGGAGGCGTCCCGCATGAAGAGAATGACGCAGTTGGCTTCCGGAGACTCCGTCGGGGCGCCATAGAGATAGCGCATGTCTTCTTTAATGGGGGTCACGATGATCGTATCGCGCGTGGGAGGGCCCATGAGCATCTGGCGTAGCAGGCCGCGCTGGAAGGCCCGACGCTTCATGAGCAGGGCTTCTGGGCCGACGGTGGAGACATCTTCGTACTCCTCGCTGCCGCTGAGGACATGCCTGTGGCCCTTGGGCTCGATCTTGGGCAGCTCCAGCTCTTCGCCCAAGATCTCTGCGAGTTCGCGGACTTCGATCTCCACTTCGCGGAAGTGCGTCCCCGTCCCGTAGCCCGCTTGGCCGTCCCCGCTTTGCGCAGGGTCGAATTGAATGGGCTCGCCGATCTCGCCCTCGCCGACCCCGATGCCCCCTTGCTCGTGGGGGTCATAGCGGAACTGCGGAATCCGAATGGATTTTAAGGGGACGCGCACGATGTCGCCGCCCTTTTGGCCCACGATCGAGCCGGTCTCGATCAGCTCTTTGAGATTCTTTCTGATCTCCCCGCGCACGATCCGCTTGAAGCGTTCTAAGTCCTTCAAGATGCGCTTGGGCATCGGTGTCACCGCCTACCAGACTTCGTCTGGACTGTGCACCGTGCCGCCTTGGGCGGCACGATGGACGTCAAGCGAAGCTTGTCACGGAATGCGACTCTCGCGCTCTTCGAGCTCTTCCCGCGCGACCTCCGCGCCGGCATAGTCAATGACGTTCTCGGCGCACACATCACAATAGCCGTACTCGCTCTTGAGCCGCTCGATCCACTCGGCCTTGCGGCGCTTGTGCTCCGGGTCGGTCGTCTTGTCGCTGACCATCGCGGTGAAGTTAATATTGTGCTTCTTGTCCTCCCAGAGTTTTTTCTCGAGAGCCCTTCTCAGTCGGTCGTTCTGTTCGGGGTTGAAGGTCTCGCCCTTGCGGGCACGCTCGCTGATCCAGTTCGAAATCTCTTGTCTGAAGTCGTCTTTTTGCGCTTCCGTGATCCCGATCTGCTTCTCGATGGAGCGCATGAACTCCTCGTCCGGCTCCATCTCTTCCCCGGTGTAGCGGTCTTCGACCTTCTCGTCGTTGAGATAGGCCATGACGTGATCTAAGTACTTTTGTCCAACCTGGCGCAGCTCGTCGGGGTCATGGCTGATGACGCGCCGCACCTCTTCCTGACAGATGGCCGAGAGCTCTTCTTTCACGTGCTCGATATATTCTTTATACTCCTCGACGCGGTTCTCGTCAATGCCGGAGTGATGGGGCAGATTGTCTTCGAGCATGGCCAAGACGCGATAGGGGTTGATGCAGCCCTCGACGTCATTGACAAGCGCCTTGCTGATCATGTCAATCACATAGCGCGGGCTGATGCCAAAGAACCCCTCCTCACCTTTGGCTTCTTCCATGATCTTTTTGACATCTATGGTGCGGTTGGGGATGGACTCGCCGTCATAGATTTTGGCTTTCTGCAGGAGCGAGATATCCGCGCCCGGCTCTTCGAGGCGCGTCAGGACCGCCCACAGCGCGGCCATCTCCAGCGTATGCGGCGCGATATGCTTGCCCCACACGCGGTTCTTCCCGAAGAATTTTCTATAAATCTTCTCTTCGTCGGACTTGCGCAGCACGTAGGGGATATCGATCTTGCGGGTGCGGTCGTTGAACGCCTCCATCTTCTCGTTGCTCTTGACGCGCTTGTATTCGGG
Organism: Candidatus Bipolaricaulota bacterium; assembly: GCA_023512665.1. GTDB lineage: Bacteria > Bipolaricaulota > Bipolaricaulia > RBG-16-55-9 > DRXL01 > JANXCC01. Next base: position 3,136 of record JAILZC010000151.1, read on the forward strand.
GTTGTTGGTGCGGCCTAAGATCACGGTGTCAATGTCAATGCGGGGGTTCTTCTTGGGCTTGATGACGTGCTCTTGGGTGGCGTGCAAGAAGTCATAGAGAAACTCTTCTTGGAGCTTGAGCAGCTCTTCGCCATCAAAGATCCCCCGGTTGGCTACACAGAGTTCTCCGTCATAATTGAACGCTCTGGGATCAGAGTCGCTGCCGTAGACCTGGACGAGTCTCCAGTTCATCCCGCCGGTCAGCTCCTCTTCGTCTTGGTTCTTTTTATCTTTAGGCTCGAAGGTCGCGATCCCGCGGCGATCTTTCTCGCTCAAGATCAAGCGCCGCACGGTGACGTGCTTGAGGACTTTTTCGAGGTCGTCTTCATAGAGCCTCATGAAGCGATTGAAGTAGAACCGACACTTGGGGCAAAGATCCCCCTCGACGCGCAGCTCGTACTCACCGTGATATTTCTCTTTGAAGATGCGATTGAGCTCGGTGACGATCTTCTGGCGTGGCTCGGCCGGGATGAGTCGCAGCGGTTCCTCGAAGATCGGGCAGGGGACGACGTCGGTCGGCTCGTCGTCGAAGTCCGAGACGTCCCACTCAAAGCTGTAGAGACGCCCATCGTCGGTTTTAGAATACTCTTCCAAGCCGCGACGGAAGAGTCGCCCGATGGTAGACTTGCTGGTGGCCACCGGCCCGTGCAGAAGGATGACGCGCCGATCCGGTCCCAACCCCTTAGCTGCAGCGTTGAGCGTGTCCACTAAGTTTTTGAGGGCCTCGTCAATGCCGTAGATCGCGTCCTCGCCCTTGCCGAAAGGGTCATCGAAGAAGTTATAGCGAATCACTTCTTTGTCGTGGACCTTGGCGATATGGGTGCCGTGGCTGAGGATCATATCATAGAGGCGCTGG
>JAILZC010000152.1 GCA_023512665.1 Candidatus Bipolaricaulota bacterium
GGAGGCGGTCCTCGTCCGAGAGCTCGTCTATGCCCAGGATGGCGATGATGTCCTGGAGGTCCTTGTAGTGCTGGAGCACCTCCTGGACCTGCCGGGCCACGGCGTAGTGTTCCTCCCCGACCGCCCTGGGCGTGAGCAGCCGCGAGGTCGAGGCCAGGGGATCCACGGCCGGATAGATGCCGAGCTCGGCGATGCTCCTTTCCAGATTGGTGGTGGCATCGAGATGGGTGAAGGTCGTGGCCGGTGCCGGATCGGTATAATCGTCGGCCGGGACGTAGATGGCCTGGATGGAGGTGATGGAACCGCGCTTGGTCGAGACGATCCTCTCCTGGAGCAGCCCCAGCTCCTGGGGGCGCCCCCCCGAAGCTTGATACTCTCTGAAGAATTCATCGTCGAGCACCGCAAAGACGAGAACCATCTGAGGCTGCCCCGATTCGCTGACTACGATATAGTCATAGAGCGACTCATCGAGCGCTGCCCAATTGCTAGGGAGTCTGCTCTCACCCAAAAGGGCCTGTAGGTTTGCCCATTTAGTGGTCACCGTCACGGGGATTACGACCGTGTGATAGTCTCCCAGCTCACCCATGATGGGGGATTCAAGATGAACTGCCGCTGGCACATCTATGGGTTGTATCCACGGCTGGACACGCTCTGGGGGGAGAGACTTTCGGTAGGCGTACTCATAAAGCAGCGGGCGTTCGAGATCTCTCAGCTTGACTGCGGCGATATCGGGTCTGTAGCTTGAGAGGGCTTGCTCAAGATATTCTTGAGCTATAGCGCGCAGGCGCTCTTGGGGGAGCTTGGGGATGATGATCTCGATCTCGGCCTCCAGGCGAACAAGGTCTCGCTCTTTGATCTGGGTCTGGCTGACCAGACGATGGTCGCGGATTTGGAGGGTCTGATCTCCGGGTCTGGGCAGGTGGAGCTGCCACCAGACGAGGGGAACACCACCTCCGACGACCACAATAGCTCCCACGGCGAGAAAGAGCACGGTCAAGCTCTGGCGAGCGGTGCGTCGCCACAGCGCCCACGCCAGCGCGATCAGCAGGGCCAACGCGACGACCCATAGAATAGCTTGCATCTCTTGGCTCATCTCTTTCCCCTCCCACCAAAGTTTAGTACAAAAGCATTATACTGCAAAGGGCTAGCGTCGGCCAAATGCGATCTCGGTGGAGACGGCCCAGCCGTCGGCCTGCCAGGTGAAGTCCGATTGCAAGATATTGAAAATCCCCAAGCCCCCGCCCCATGTCAGTGTTCGTCCGTCCCAACCCGCCCGCAGCGCCAGCCCCTCAAAGGGCTGGAGCTCTATCCCCACACGAATAGCCCGCAACTCCTCCTGACGCGCCAGATCAACCGCTCCCAAAAGTCGGACTCTGTCCTCAAAGAGCTTCAAGACCGCTCCCATGCGCACGATCACTTCGGCGATCCCAAGGTCGGCGATCGTCAAGCCCCCCTGCACCCAACCAAATCGCGCCATCAGGCCTAAATCAACGCCCGTGCTCTGCTCGAAGAACTTGAGGGCGACCCCAGCAGAGATATGCTCGCGCACGCCCGCGCCGATGGCGATCACGATGAGCGAGTGCTCTTCTCGCTGAGGGGTTTTCGTCGTCTTGCTTCCGTACCAGAGCGCGCTGCCCACTCCAAAGAGCCGTGCGCTCAGCGCCGCTCCCCAGACCTCGGAGGACGCAGCCGCTGTGGGCATGGCGAGCCGACCCAAGACCCCAAAGCCCCTGAGCCTAGAGAGCCCTGCGGGGTTCCACAACGCTGCCGCAGCGTCATCAGCAAGCCCGACGAACGCCCCACCCACGCTCACGGCTCGTGGCGACAGCTCCGCACTTAAGAAGTCTTGGGCATATATCGGCGGAGCAAGCAGCGCGCTCCCCAGAACGATCACACACAGAATGCGCATCATTTACGGGCGCGGCGGCAAGGGCTGATCAACAGGGGTATTGGAGAGCCAATAGGCGATCAGCTCTTGCATAGTCGCTAGATCAATCTGCCTGCCGCCGGTGCCAGGGACGATGGGCGACTCGCGCAAGGTAGTCCAGCCCGTAGCGAGCCACCAACTGACAGCCCGCTGAATCTGATTGAACGAGATAAGATTGTCGTCTTTCGGATCAATGCGCTCTTCTTCCGGGGCAATATCCGGGCGCGTGATATAGTGCGCGACCACGACTTTGATAGGCAGTCCCTCGACCAACTGAAACGAGCTTGTCCCCTCGGTGGGTGTCTGAATATCTGGGACTTTACTGATGACAAAGCCCGTCAGCGTAGGGGAATCTACTTCAGCGATTTCGGAGAGCTTCACTTCGTAGGCGATCTTCTTGACCGTTCCGGCGACGAGGCGTTCTGGGAAGATCCATTCGATGGCCGTTCCCCCAGGCGGTGGCGGGCGCAACGTGCCTCCGTGAGGCTCTCCTAAGACTTTTTCGGTGACGTCCTCGACTTTCGTGTCTATTGCGATGATATCCTTGGGCCATTCCTCGCGCACGCCGAGCCCCAGCACGTCACGGTTGACGCGAATCTCTAAATACACTCTGATAAATATCCCCTTGGGGAGCTGGCCGTTGAACGTCGGCAGATCGCGAGTCGCTATAGCGACGTTGATCACGGTGATACTCGCACTGGCGCTCGCGGTAGCCCCTTCGTTGTCGGTGACCGTGAGGGTGACTGTGTAGGTTCCGGCTTTTTCGTAAGCGTGAGTTGGGCTTTGGGTAGTGCTCGTCGTGCCGTCACCGAAGTCCCATTGCCATTGAGTGATCTGGCCATCAGGGTCGGACGACTGATCAGTGAAGACGATGTTCTCTCTGACGGCGGGTTGCCAGGTGGCGCGATCTATCCCAAAGATTTCGGGGTTGAACTCGAACTTCGCGATGGGTGAAGCGTTAGTAACGTCGAGGGTAAGAAACGGAAGGTTGAGGCGCACGCGCTGCCCCAAGATATTCGTATACTCGACGGTGCTGGGGCTGCGATTGATTGGGAAAGACCCCAGCGTGGGGGAGCTCACCATGAGCTTGAGCGTCACGATCTCCTCGGGGCGGATGGCGTCAATCTTCCACGTCAGGGTTCGACTGCCGTCAGCGAACTCTTGGATTTCGGGGTTGCCTTCAGCCCCTTCGAACGTCACGCGATTGGTGACCGTCACTTTGGCCACGATCTGGCGCGCGATGAATTCGACGCGCAGTTGCCCCTGCAGGGCGGTGAGTGTGTTGTCTGTGAGATTTTTCAGAAAGAGCCCGTTGGTGAAGCGTGCTAATGAGAGAAGCGTTTGGGATCGCGCGGCTTCGTCGGTCGTGGTGACGACGTGAACGGTGATCTGGCTCTCTCGGGCGCGCTGCGCTTGGGTGAGCACGGGGCCGAATTCGGCGGGGGCTAAGCCGGCACGCGCAACCAGCCAGATTTGAACCTTGCGGGCCTCGGGGCGTGCTGTCTCTATCAGTTCCTTCGTGGCTACAGCGACGGCATCGGCCAGCCCAGCAGCCCCGCTCGGAGTGAGCTCTGAGAATCGTTGGCGAATGATATTAAAATCTGTCGTCAAGGGGCTATCGAGCGTCGGCGGGGCGAGAGAGACTAATCCTACTCGGTCATCTGGTCCAAGAAGATTGAGCAAGCGATCTAGAAATGGGCGTGCTCCCTCAAGGTTGATCGTGCGGTCCACGCCGATGATGACATCGAAGGGTTGAGAGGGGAGAAAATCGCCGCGCAGGGTGAGCTTCACTGTAGCGATCTGGGGCTCGGCGAGCGTGCCGCGCCGGTAGACGGGAAAGGTCTCGACAGCAAACTCCGTCGTCAGCCCCGGCGGAGGGACCTGGGCGCTGCTCAAGAGGCCAAGCACCCCTGCAAGAATTGCTATTAAAGCGAACGCACGACGCCCCTGCATACGCGCCTTCCCTTTTTGAGAGTTCTAGATTCTAGTCGCTCGCATATATCATAGCTGATAAGGACGCGAGCAGACTGTTGTCTGTATTACACCCTCTCGGTATCAGGGGCTACACTTGAGCTTAGCTGTGACTTGGCT
>JAILZC010000153.1 GCA_023512665.1 Candidatus Bipolaricaulota bacterium
GCCCTAGGGGAGGAGTACCTTCAGGCACGAGGGCTGCTCCAGAACGCACAGACCCTCCTTGATCAACTGAGCGACAAGATCAGCGAGACCGAGAGACTTTATTGGCAAGCTCGTCTAGAATTTGAGCTGGGGAATTGGTATCACGGGGCGGCCTGGGGCGATCCCGCCCAAGCCCAAGAAGCATTGCCGTACTATCTCACGGCGGAGCAGATCGCCCAGAAACTAACAGAGCTCGCCCCAGATCTCTCCGACGGCTACCGGCTGTTGGGGGAGACCCAGATGCGCATTATCAGTCTCAAGGGCTGGCTCCAAGCCCTCACCCACGCTCAAACTGCGAAAAGCAATCTCGAACGAGCCCTGGAGCTAGACCCGCAGAACGCCGAGGCCCATCTTGCCCTGGGAGTCTACTATCTCTACGCGCCGGCGCTCTTTGGGGGAAATCTAGAGCGCGCTTTGAGTGAATTCACAGAGAGTGCAGCCCTGACATCCGATGAGACCGTGCGATTCCTCTCATACCGGTGGCAGGGGGTCGCCTACGCCAAGCTTGGCAAAGCTGCAGCAGCAAGAGAAGCATTCCAGAAGGCGCTGACGATCTACCCCAAGAGCGCGTGGGATCGGAACGAGCTGAACAAATTGCAATAAAGAAGGGGGTCTTTATGGAACGAGTCTTTCGCTACATTGACGAGCATCGTGAAGAGTTTCTCAAGCGCCTCAAGGCGCTTCTGCGCCAGCCCAGCGTCGCCGCTCAAAATCTGGGGATGGAGCCGTGTGCCAAGCTCGTCCAGCAGATGCTGGAGGACGTTGGGTTCAAGACCCAGCTGCTCCCCACAGACGGCTTTCCCGTCGTCTACGGCGAGCTAGAGGGCCAAAGCGACAAAACTTTGATGTTCTACGATCACTACGACGTGCAGCCTCCAGAACCGCTAGAGCTATGGGAATCTGATCCGTGGGACCCGCAGATCCGAGATGGCAAGCTCTACGCGCGCGGGTCTTCAGACAATAAGGGCGATCTGACAGCACGTCTCTGTGCCTTGGAAGCTTATCAGAAAACGATGGGCAAGTTGCCCGTGAATATAAAGTTTGTGATCGAAGGGGAGGAGGAGATCGGCAGCCCCCATCTGGAGCAGTTCGTCAGAGAGCATAATAATCTCTTAAAAGCCGATGGGTGCATCTGGGAGTTCGGGCACAAAGACCTCAAAGATATTCCCCAAATCTATTTGGGGCTGAAGGGGATCTGCTACGTCGAGCTGCGCGCCAGGGGAGCCGTGAGCGATCAGCACTCGTCGTGGGGGACGATCGTGCCCAACCCTGCGTGGCGCTTGATCTGGGCGCTGAATACTCTCAAGGGCGAAGACGAAAAGATTCTCATTAAGGGCTTCTATGACGATGTGCGTCCGCCCAGCCGATCGGAGCTGAACGCTGTCTATGAGCTTGATTTTGACGAGCGCGGCTGGCGCAAGAAGTTCGGGATCAAAAGATATCTCTTAAATCTTTCGGGCAAGAAGCTGCGCAAGAAGCATTACTTTGAGCCGACCTGCACAATTTGTGGGGTGTGGAGCGGCTACACGGGGTCAGGGCCCAAGACCGTCCTCCCCGCCGAAGCACGCGCAAAGATAGATTTTCGCTTGGTGCCCGACCAGAAGCCCGAAAAGATTCTCGCGCTGCTAAAAAAGCACTTAAAGAGAGAGGGCTTTGGGGATATCGAGGTGATCGGGATGCACGGGGTCAATCCCGCCCGCACGCCGATGGATGATCCGTTAGTAGAAGTTGTACAGAGCACAGCGCGAGAGGTTTACGGTGTCGAGCCAGTGGTACATCCAACGTCCGCGGCCAGCGGCCCGATGTACACGCTCTGTCAGAAGCTAGGCATCCCGGCGGTCTCGACGGGGATCGGCTACGCGCACTCTAACACCCACGCGCCCAACGAAAATATTCGCATTGAAGACTTCATTCAGGGGATCAAGCACATCGCAAGCATCGTTTATGAGCTTGGCAATAAATCCGGGTGATGCTCTATGACCGTAGAGCCAGATAGGGCTCAAGCCTCTCTGTGGGCTTCTGGAGTCGTGACCATCTTTTTCAGTGACATCGAGGGCTTTACCAGTTATACCGAGCGTTATGGGGATGCAGCAGCTTACGAGCTCCTTGAGATTCATCATGCTCTGGTGCGTGAGGAACTTCAGCGCCACGGAGGCCAAGAGGTCAAGACCCTGGGGGACGGCTTCATGGCGGTCTTTCCCAGTGTACGAGCAGCCTTGTTGTGCGCCACGCAGATCCAGAAGCGTCTTGCTGAACATAATCGTCTCTATCCTGAGAAGCCTCTGCGGGTGCGCATCGGGCTCCATGCTGGGGAGCCTCTCCACACATCAGGGGACTTCATAGGACAGACGGTGAATCTCACGGCGCGCATTGCCGCGAGTGCGAGCGGCGGCCAGATCTTCGTCTCCGATGTTGTCCGCCAATTGGCAGGAAGCACACTAGGGCTGCGCTTTGAGGATCGCGGCTGGCGAACGCTCAAGGGTATCGCAGAGAAGCAGCACCTCTATGAAGTCCTTTGGGAGAAGCCCCCCTCATGGCAACCGCACTTACAGTTGCCAGGACCTAGCCCCACACTCAGCGAGGTACACGTGGCGATGCGCCTGAGGCCCTGGCGTCTCCTTGGGATGGCGTTCCGGCTCCTCTTCCGGCGACCACACATCCCCATCTTGCTGCCATTTGTCATCACCCTGGCACTCTACTATATCAGCGACTACGTCCTAGAGGGCCCTCCCGTGAAGATAACTCGAATTCCCGAACCTCCTCCTGCGGAAAAGAAAGAAGGAAAGCAAGTCTACGTAAGAGTCGGGGAGTTCAACCCGTGGTTTCTGGGTCAAGTCGTGCTTATAGCACTTATTAGCCCCTTGGTGGCAGGGATGACTGTTCGCATGATAGTGAACGCCGTGGAAGGACAGAGGCTTCTGCCCCGCAGCGAGCTGTGGAGCTTCGTCTTCCAACGGTATAAGACGTTGCTCTATGCCAACGTGCTTTATGCAGGAGTAACTACTATAAGCATCTTAGGCTTAATACTCCCTGCATTCTTACTTATGGATCGCTTAGGAGCACCGCTCTGGGCGAAACTACTCTTAGGGGGGGGGGCTCGCATTACCAGGCATATACGTCTTCTTACGCTGTGCTTTGTATCTTCCCAGCGTATTGCTAGAAAATCGTGGGATTTGGGAGAGTTTTAAATGGAGCTGGCGAGCAACTGCTGAGAACACAGATGCTCTTGCGACCATCATCGTTATCCCTGTATTACTACTTACACTTAGTATCGCCCCACTCTATAATTTTATCGCGACTCTCTTTACGCTGTTACCTCAAGAGCCATGGCCAGTAGCATGGGCTATAGCTGTTTCTGGGCTATCAAACTTCTCCCTCGACCTTGATCCCTTCGGGATGCTGATCAACCCGTGGTCGTTGGCCGCGTTGACCCTGGCCTATCTGCAATTGCGAGAGAACTTAACCGTGCGACTGGCACAGCACCTGCGCAATCTTGCTACTCCTTCAGCGCTTGATTGGTCGCGCTAAGGCGACGCGCCAGCTCGCCCATCATCTTGAGAGCAACGTCGGGATAAGAACTGATAATGCTGCGCAGCTCCCAGCGCGTGATCATCAGACATTTGGTCTTCTGAACAGCGATGACGTCAGCGGAGCGTGGCGCATCTAAGATCAACGCCATCTCGCCGAAATAGTCCCCGGCACCGAGTTTCGCCAAGGTCTTCTGCCCTTTGCGCACCTCGACCTGGCCCTCTAAGACGAGATAGAACCCGATGCTGGCTGGGTCGCCCTCACGCACGATGGTGCTGCCCGCGTCGAACTCCCGCACTTTGGCCGTGCTGAAGAGCGCCTCAAGCTCCTTCTCGCTGAACTGCGCAAAGAGCGGCGTCTTCTTCAAAAATTTCACAGCTTCGGAACTGACCATGTCACTCCCCCTTTCAAAAGTCCAGAGACGCTCACACTATAGCAGAGAGC
>JAILZC010000154.1 GCA_023512665.1 Candidatus Bipolaricaulota bacterium
CTCGGGTCGTTGGGATCGGTGGGCAGGGGATCTCTTTCTGGGTCTTGCAGGCGAACCCCACGCACGATCGTATAGCGTGGCTGGAAGAGGCGCCATTCGTTTCCCACAGGTTCGAGCCGCGCGGGCTTGACGTCAATACCCATATATTTGACGAACGCTTCAGGGAAGATCACTTTAAAGAACGGGGAGCTGCTCTCGCTCTCGACCGCGCACGGCTCGAAGACGATCGAGAGATCTGTCCCCTTCTGCATCACTTCCAAGCGCAAAGTAGTAATCGTCTTGAGATTGATCGTGCCGATCACAGGGGCATTGGTGAGCGAAGATGTCACTTGGAGATGGGCCCACGCCCCAGATATCTCTGGGGGTTGCGCGGCGAAGGAGCTGGGCCAACTGACCGACAAAATACCAAGCGCTAATAAGCAGAACCATCGCTGCATACCAATCCACCCTTTGACTATAATAGTGAGCAAGATTGTAACGCGCAGGAGCGATCACGGCAAGTCATGGAGGTCGTTTGCCTCTCCCCCCGCCCCAGCACGTACAATAAGATATGCGTCTTGTCGTAGCGTTGGGTCTGCTCCTTGGGCTGCCGTGGCTTGCGTTCGCTCAGAGGCTGGGCGAGCCAAGCCTCTCTTGGTATACGATCCACACTGAGCACTTCCGCGTGACGTTCCCCAGGGGGCTAGAGGGCTTGGCCCAAGAAGCCGCCGTCGCTGCCGAAGATGCGTATCAGTATCTGCTCACGCAGCTCGGCTATGCCCCTCCAGAAAAGATTGATCTCGTGCTCTGCGACGCTATGGATACAGCCCATCGCGAGCTTGACGTCTTTCAGAACAGAATCACGGTCTGCGTCGCCCAGGGGGATCTCGCCGAGCGCTTCAATCCCAAGTTTCCCAGTTGGGTGCAGCAGAGCGTCTTCTCGGAGTACGCTCAGTTCGTCAGTGCTGATCTGGTCTTTGGATTCTCGGAGGTGTTGCGCCCGTTGCTGGGCAAGCTCATCCTGCCCAACTTCAAATCTTCTGAGCTACTTGAGGGCATCGGCGAATATATTGCTCAAGAAGCCCTGAGCACTCCTCCCGATGTGCGCCCTGGCATTGGGGGAGAGCATCGCTTTGTGCGCTATCTTGCAGAGCGCTTCGGCTCAGACTTTCTGAAGGAATGGCATCGCCTGAGGGCGAACGATCCGTGGGCGACGCTGTCGCTGGGGCTGTGGAGCAACGACGAGAGAATCTTTCGGCGGCTGACGTCTTCACCCTCACCCCTTCCCCTCTCCCCTCTGAGGGAGAGGGGAGAGAGAGGGGAGAGGGGACAGAGAGAGGCTGAATCCAGCACCCTCATTATCCAGCGTGATATTCACAAACACTCTTATCTCTACGGCGATCTCTATCTCTACGATCCCAAGACCAAGCGCGAGATGCGCCTCACGGAGGGCGCCCGCGTCTCTCACGCCGCGCTCTTCCCCGATGGGCAAAAAGTCCTAGTCGCTCGTCATCGCTGGGGCGACCAAGGGCCGATCTTGGGTATCTTCGACATACAGGCCCGACAGATGCAGACACTAAAGGAGTTCCCGATGCACGATTATTTTATAGACTCGTTTGCGATCTCCCCCGATGGCGAGCAGATTGCGCTCTCGATCTGGCGGCGCGGCGGGTTTCAAGATATCTATCTGCTAGAACTGTTCCCCTCACCCCTCAGCTCCCCTCTCCCTCCGAGGGGAGAGGGGATGGGGGTGAGGGTGCAATTGAAGCCCATCACCCGCGACCGCGCTGTGGATCTCTCCCCGGCGTTCTCGCCCGATGGGCACTTCGTGCTCTTTCTCTCAGATCGCGACGGAAGCTTGAAGCCCTATGCGTACAGACTCGCCGACGGCGCGTTCTTTGCAGTGGACCTCTCCCCCGACCCCTCCCCGGTACGGGGAGGGGAGCCTCCCTTCCCTTTAGGGAAGGGGTTGGGGTTAGGCCCCCAGATACAGATCGAGCCCGAGCCGTTCCCCCCCTGGGACGGCTTCCCCGACACAGAGTATCTTATAACGCCCTACGACCCGCGCCCGTCGCTCGAACCAAAGATTCTCATCCCCCTGCCGGGGGCGAGTAGTCTCAGTCTGCTCACCTTCGGCAGCGACGCGCTGGAGCAGCACTCGTACACGGTGCTCTTGGGGTTTGACTGGCGCACGCTCCAGCCCAGTTATCTTGTGCGCTATACGAATCGAGTGCTCTTAGCCTCCCTAGAAGCCCTTATTGAGAGGGCCGGGGTGCGTGCCCAGCAGTCGGTGACGGCGACGCTGCCCCTCATAACGAAATTAAGCACCCGACAGGGTCTATCGCTCTTCTACCGGCGCGATGAAGAAGAACTGATCACTCATCAGATTGGGCTGGGATGGACTGGGAGTTGGAGAATCTTTCAGAACGAGCTTGAGCTCTCGCTCTGGGGAGTAACGCGGACGCGCACGGGCCAGCGCCTCTGGGAGAATAGTGTTGGCTGGCGGGTCGGCGTGACGGCTGAGCTGAGCGAAAAGCTCCGAGCGCGCCTCTTCGTGCAGCAAGATGGGCAACTTGGCATCGAACTCGAAGCTCCGCCCCTGCTGCGCTTCGGAATGCTGTGGAATCCCACGCAACGGAACATAGAATTCTCTCTGCGCTAGAGAGAAACCCTTGCAAACAGCCAAGATTTTTGCGATAATACATTGAGTTCTGCAACTTGAGATTGAGGTGAAGAAGCCATGGCCGCATGTGAGATCTGTGGGAAGACCACGAGATTTGGCAACCAAGTGAGCTTTGCCGGAAATCGTAACAATAGAACCTTCAAGCCCAATTTGCAAAGAGTCCGCGCCGTGATCAACGGGCGCACCATGAAGATGACCGTCTGCACCCGCTGCCTCAAGGCCGGCAAGGTGCACAAAGCCGTCTGATGCGCTCGACTCTGCTCATTCGGACCTATACGATCATTGGGCACATTGACCACGGCAAGTCCACGCTCGCCGATAGAATCCTAGAGCGCACCCACGCGATCCCCGATCGCTTGATGCGCGACCAATTCTTAGACCGGATGGACTTGGAGCGCGAGCGCGGCATCACCATCAAGGCCAAGACGTGCACGTTCCCGTACCGCGCCCGCGATGGCCAGATGTACACGCTGAACTTGGTGGACTGCCCCGGCCACGTTGATTTCGTCTATGAGGTGAGCAAGAGCCTCGCCGCTTGCGAAGGCGCGCTCTTAATTATTGACGCCACCCAGGGCATCCAAGCCCAGACGCTCGCCAATTTCTATCTCGCCGAAGAGCAGCACCTCACGATCATCCCGGTCATCAATAAGATTGACCTGGAAGAGGCCGACGTGCCCCGCGTCGAGGAGCAGATCGAAGACCAGCTCCATATCCCCAAAGAGGAGGCCCTCAAGATCAGCGCCAAGCTCGGCCTGGGCATTGACGACGTTCTGGAAGCGATTGTCCACAGAATCCCGCCCCCGCAGGGCGACCCCGACAAGCCCCTCCGCGCCCTGATCTACGACTCGTTCTACGATGTCTATAAGTTCGCGATCCCTGTGGTGCGGGTCGTGGACGGCGTCATCAAGCCCGGAATGCGCCTGAAGATGATGGGCAAACAGAGGGAATTCACCGTCGAGGACGTGGGAATCTTCACTCCCGATATGAAGTTCACGGATGCGCTGGGGCCAGGGGAGGTGGGCTTTTTCACGGCGAAGATTAAGAACGTGCGCGAGATCGGGATCGGGGACACCGTCACCGAAGTCTCTCGCCCGTGTGCCCAGCCCCTGCCCGGCTATCGTCCACTCAAACCGATGGTCTTCGCCGGGCTCTACCCTACTAGTCCTGGACAGTTCGAGGCCCTGCGCGCGGCGCTCGAAAAGCTCAGCTTAAACGACGCCTCGTTTCAGTTTGAGGAGGAGCACTCCGAGGCGTTAGGAAGGGGCTTCCGTGTGGGCTTTCTGGGGATGCTCCACGCCGAGATCATCCAAGAGCGCCTGGAG
>JAILZC010000155.1 GCA_023512665.1 Candidatus Bipolaricaulota bacterium
GGACTGGCTGGAGAGCACAGCCACGACGAAGAGAGCAAGTAGGACGACAACACCAACAAATTTCAAGCGTTTGAACATTTCACAACCTCCCTTTCTGTACTAGGTTTGTCTTGGCTCTATGTGAGTGGCGCTAGACGGCATCCCCCGTCTATCACCTCCCTTTGAGAAAAATTGTGAGTACGGACATCCTTAGAATCTCCTTGATTGATAGTAAGACATCATGATACTGCCTTTTGCGGGGCTCTCTCGAACGACCTGTTGCCAGCATTGGTCTTCGATCCAGCAAGCTGGGCCAGGGGGGCTTGGAGGCCACAGCCAGAGGGCGATGATCACCGCGGCCGCAGCGGCACTCGCTAACGCTCCCAGCGCGAAGCGTCGGTGCCAACTCCATTCTTCTTTGGGTTGTTGTCGGGCTGAGCTGAGGAGTTGCCAGCGGCTCGCTCGCAAACGCGCGACATGTTGCTGGCAGATCGTGCACGTCAGAACGTGCATGGAGACATCAGAACGCGTCCAGCGCGAGACACGCCCGTGCAGCCCGAACGCGTGAGTCTCCCCGATGCGCCCCTCAGGGAGCCTCTGGGCCACATACGCCCGGAGGATCTCGTCGCTGGGATGGCTCTCGTACTCGATGCTCTCTAGCCCCATCACAAGATCGGCAAACTCAGCGAGCCGCTCTTCATTCTCTGAATAATTAGTGTTCATAGGAGACCTCCGCTTGGGGGGGAGCCGGGGAATACAACTGCATATAGAGCTCTTTGATCTTCTCTTTCTCGCGGGTGGGATTGAACTGACGCCCTACTAACCGAAAGATGTGCTCCCAACTGAGCCGGGTGCCAGCCAAGCGCTCGATAGTTAGATCGCGCATACGCACACGCCCCTCGCTGATCTCACGCACGAGCGCATCGCGCTTGTTGGGATCGAACTCCGCACTCGTGTAGTGACTGAAGAGATAGACCAATAGCCCGCGGACGATATTAGGGTCAAAGCGTCGCTTCGCCTCCGCAAATGTGAACCACCGGCGCGCCTTCTCCAACTGACCGTCCAGAGAGAGCAAATCTTCGACCATCTCCGGCGGCTCGTTGGTGCACCGCAAGATGGTTTCCGCGTATGCCAGGCGCGCCAACTCAATCCGGATTTCCATTATATCTCCCGCTGAAGCTTCCTGACAGCTTAGGGCTGTCTGCACGCGAAAGTCCTGATTCTATAAGATTTTTATGGCCTTGACTCGTCTCTTCCTCATTCCCTAGGGGCATTCGTTCATTAAGACTGAGACAGAACCATCCCCTTGATTAGCGACGACCAGATCGGGATCGCCGTCGCCGTCGAGATCTCCAGAAGCTAATGAGACGGGCAGCGAGCCCACCGGAACGGTGATCGCCCTGTTGGGCTGCACAGGTTTCCCCCGTGGAGGGTCAATCAACACTACAGGGCCGAAGCCACCAAAGCCATCGTTCAGATGGACTGTGACGAGGTTGCTCGACGAGTTCACTGCTGCGAGATCAAGCCATCCGTCTCGATTGAAGTCGGCAGCGGCCACGGCTCGCGGGTCTAAGAACCCTGTAGCCCAGGCACGCGGCTCCTCCAGCTGCCCTGCGCCATCCCCGACAAAGACGAGCAGTCGGTCGCTCTCCGGGTTCGCTGTCACAAGATCGCCAAAAGTGTCGCCGTTGATGTCAACGATCTCGATCCACGCCGGAGAATCCCCTGAATAGAGCCCAGCGGCCAGGCGCTGCGCGACGCGAAAGTTCCCTGTGCCATCGCCGAGCAGCACGGCTGCTCGCCCGATGCTGCTCACTACTATATCCGTCTTGCTGTCCCGATTGAGATCGCCTACGGCGAGAGATTGCAAGCTCCCGCCGACAAACGTCTCACGCACGCTCCAGCGGTCTATCTGCTCGGTCCCATTATTGATAAAGACATAGACGCTCCCCTGGAGATTGGTGCAAACGATATCGAGGCGGCCATCATTCGTGAAGTCAGTTACGGCAACAGCACTGACGTCGCGCAGGCCGCGGGGGAGATCACGGTTTGAAGAGGGGCGGAATGCTACGGTTCTGTCCCCCCAAAAGACCCAGAAATTCCCCCCGCTGGGATAAGCGAGCACGGCGTCTAGAAAACCATCGCTGTTAATATCGCCCAACGCGAGCACCTTGCCGCGCGCGACCTTGATGGCGTCGTCCAGTCTCATGGAATTGAACTCAATGAGCTGCGGCGCGAGAAATTTCCCTCCTGAACCTCCCAAAACGGCAGCCAAATTCAGGCTCTTGAGATCCTTCTCTTCGTTGGTGACGACAATGATCGCCGTAACGATATCTAAGAGGCCGTCATGATTGATGTCCCCGAGGGCGACAGCTGTTGTCCCGGACCCAGTCTGTATACGTTGGCTTGGTTGGAACTTCACGACGGGATTGCCCCAAGCTATGACACTCAGGAGCAAGACACAACACAGTACGAATTGCAGCGCTCGTGAGTCGCCGTGCCTCATCGCAGAAATTGTATCATTTCTCCGCAGAGATTTCCAATCGGGCTGCTTGACAAACGTCGCCCGTTCGTGCTAATCTTTAGAAGCGACAAGGTGCTTTTACCTTAGCTACTCTCGGTGAGGAGGTGATTGCGGGGAGAGAGTAACGCTACTCTGTCGAGGAGACAGTCGCTGAGGGACAATAGCGTAGTTCCCATATACCCATCTTCAAAGGAGGTTGCGCGACGATGTTTCTTAAAGTTTTGGCAGTAATGGGCCTTGCTGTTTTGCTCAGTGTCGTGTCGTTCTCCCCTGGTGCACTCACACAGGAGCAAGAAAAACTAGTTCCCTCTACTAAAGTTGATCTTGGCGGGTCCAAAGTCAATGGTTTTGTCTTCACAGCGGACGGGAAATTCGTCTTTGCCTCCGTCAGCGTCGGGCGTGAAAGCTCGGTCTTCCTGGTAGCGGCTAGCACAGCGGATACCAAAAAGTTTTACGGCAGGAGGATCCGCGGCTGCCCCATCACTGGCGAAATCTGCCTCGTCCAGATCCGCGGGAATATCAACCCCCAGGACTTAGAATATAACGAAGCCAAGCAAGTGCTCTTCGTGCCCGGCTATGACGATGACACGCTCTATATCTCTCAGGTGGTCTTCAGGGATGGCAATCCTACGGAAGCGAGAGCTGCCAAAAAAGTCGCGGTAGGAGCAGGCCCACGGGCTGTCGCCGTCAATGCCGAGGGCACTCGTGCGTTCACGGTGAACGAGCGGGAGCACACCGTCAGCGTTGTGGATATTCTGTACAAGGACGGTGCTCCCGATAAGGGCGAGGTGGTCGCGACGATCAAGCTCGACCCCGACGAAGAGAACCCCACCTATCCAAGCCCAGCTGACATCTTGCTCTATGGCGATAAGGCCTATGTCGTCAACACGGACACGTGGAAGGCCTGCGAGATCAAGAACGTGAACGCCGACAGCGAGAAAGTGAAGAAGGGCGAAGAAAAGATCGAACTGGGCGCGTGCGTCGACACCGGTGCATACCCGCGCGCTATGGCCGTGCTTGGGAATAAAGGCTATGTCGTGAACGCTTCAGGGGATAGTGTCAGCCCGCTGCTGTTGGATCCCTTGGGGCCTGTCATGAAGGATGACCGGCCTGTTGAAATCACCGTCGGGGACGCGCCCCGTGGGATCGCCACCGATGGCAAGTGCTGGCTCGCTGTGACCAACACTAATGTAGATAACGTTGAAGGGGCCGGAGCAAGCCTCACCTTCATCCACGAGAGCCTGAATCAGACCTTAACAGTACCCGTTACGACTATGGTCGAGGGAGACCCAATCACCCCTACACAGATACAAATGCTTACAGTAGCCGATGCCAAGTTCGCTTGGGTACTGAACATCAGCGCTCGCGGCAAGCATTTATATAATATTACAGAGCAATGGTTTAAAAAAAATGGCGTTCATTACCATCATATTGAGCTTGTTGGTTCTCACGATAAAATTGCAGCAGTGAAAGCC
>JAILZC010000156.1 GCA_023512665.1 Candidatus Bipolaricaulota bacterium
GGCGTCAGCTATGAGCCAATTACCCCACGGGCATCTACAGCCCACACCCCCGACGGCAGTGCTAGGAGCGGGTTGATCTCAAATTCGGCGATCTGCTTGTGCTCTGTGATCAAATGAGAGATGGCGAGCACCGTCTGGACGAGCGCCGCGCGATCTATGGGCCCTCGGCCCCGTACCCCCTCAAAGAGCGCCTGGCCGCGCAGCTCGGTGAGCATCTCTTCAATATCTTCAGGGGTGAGCGGGGCCACGCGAAACGCGACATCGTCCAATATCTCCGTAAAGATTCCCCCAAGCCCGATCATGACGACTGGCCCAAAGGTGCGGTCGCGCTTGCCCCCAACGATCAGCTCCAGCCCCTCTGGGATCATGCGCTGGACGATCAATCGCGCCGAGAAACGCCCAAAGAGCGCTTGGGCTGAGCGCCGTACAGACTCTGGGCTCGACAGATCGAGCACAACGCCGCCGACGTCTGTCTTGTGCGCTATCTCAGAAGAGAGAATCTTGAGCGCGACGGGGTAGCCAAGATTCTCGGCGGCGCGCACCGCTGCCTCTGCGGTCTCTACAGCCTCCCACGGTGCCACGGAGATCCCATACTCTTGACAGAGTTGAAGCGCCCGATCAGCTGTAAGAATCCCTTCTTCAGAGAGGGCCAACGGGGCTCTCCCTGACGGCACCGGGAAGGCTGTGGGGCGCTGCCGTCGTTGATGCCAACTCCGTGAAGCCGCCAGCCCGCACATCGCCGACTCGATCTCCGTGAAGACGGGGATGCTCAGTTCGCGTTGCAGCTCCTGAGCTTCGTTCCCTTGGGCGAAGACGCACAGGGCGATGGGCGTATGCGACTCTTTCATAATATCTTGGACGCGGTGGGCGAGCGTGCGCGCCCGTTTCGCCTCCAACGCGCTGTAGGTGTTGATGAGCACAACGGCATCTGGGGTAAGAATCTTCAGGCACTCTTCAACAATATGGGCGTAGAGATCGAAATCGAAGATCGTGCCCAAGTCTATGGGGTTGGTCGGTCGGATGACGTCGGCGCGGGAGAGCGCCCGAATCTTTTCGGTGAAATCGTGTGGCAGCTCCGCCAGACGAAACCCATAGCGTTCTGCAGCATCGGCAGCCACGACCGCATGACCACCTGAGCGCGAGATGATCACTAACGTATCGCCCCGAACGGGGGGCAGGGTCAGCCCTTGGGCTTGAGCGACGGCTTCGTTGAAACTCTCGGCTCGCACGATCCCCGCTTGACGGAACGCCCCCTCGACAATGCGATCATCGCTCGCAAGCGCTGCTGTATGCGAGAACGCGATGCTCTGGCTCGCTTGGCTGCGATTGGCTTTGTGCACAATGATGGGCTTCTGCGACGAGCGTGCCAGCTCGAGCAAGCGCCGCCCATCGCTGATGGACTCTAAATAGAGACAGAGTATCTTTGTTTCCGGGTCTGCTAAGAGATATTCTAAGTAATCGGTCTCGTCCAGGTCGGTCTTGTTGCCGATGCTGATCACTGTGCTGACGCCGACTCCCGATGCTGACAGTTTATCGAGATATGTGATAGAGATGCCGCCGCTCTGGGAGATGACCGAGGCACTCCCGCGCCGCGCGCTCTGGGGATTGATTGGTGCAAAGGGCAGGCAGAGCCCGGCTTCAAGATTGACCACACTGATGCAGTTTGGGCCGACAAAGCGAATGCCCCAGCGCTTGGCAATCTCTTTGAGCTCTTCTTCGAGCTGGCGGCCCCGCTCCGAGAATTCGCTAAAACCCCCGGATTCGATCACGATCTGCTTGATCCCTTTGCGTCCGCATCTGTCGGCCAACGCGGGCACGGTCTCTGCCGGCGTGAGGATGACCGCAAGATCGAGCCCATCGGGAATTTCGTCGAGCGACGCCACGATGGGGATGTCATAGACTTTCCCAGGCTGACGCCCGACTGCATAGAGATCGCCTTTGTATCCAAAAGCTCGTAAGTTCGCAATGATAAAGCGCGCGAGATTGTCCGGTCGCTCGGAGACCCCGATGACCACGAGGCTGCGCGGGGAGAAGATCTTGTGCATGAACTCCATAGTGGTATAGTACCGCGCTGGCGTCTTCGTGCGCAAACAGGGGGAAGAGAGTTGCGCGTCTGCTGAGAATCTGTTATTGTTGCTGCGAGGGATGAAATGAACCCAGGGCCCGACTCGCATCAGACTCTCCCAGTCAAGCCAGAGAGCCCATTTCTCCCTCGAGTATTCTCTGAGGGGGGTGAGCGTATGGCCTTTGGGCAACGGAAGATGTACGACGTGTCGCACTTAGGGCTCAAGTGTGCCAGCTGCGGCGTGGCGATCACGGAACTGCCGTTCCAGCCCAGCTCCGATCGGCCGGTCTACTGCCGCGAATGCGCGCGCAAGCGCAATCCGCGTGGCGGCAGCAGCGGGCGCGGACCATCTCGTCGGTACTAACAACTCTCATCTCCCCTCACCCCCTCCCCTCTCCCTCTGAGGGGAGGGGGTGAGGGTGAGCGCGAAGGCGATCGCGTGGTCGAGCTTCATCGCATAGCCATCGGCCCATGCGGCCGCGAAGGATTCTTCGCCCAGGTGCTCGTGTGTGTGTTTAAGAGTCTGTTCGCGCCCGGTGTGCTCGGACGGCGGCAGCGGCGCGCCGATCGCCTCCCGTAGGGCCTCTTCAGCCCCAAGCAACCGTGCCGCGCGCTCCCACTCTCCCTGCGCTGCCGCCACCCGCGCGAGCCGATCCAAACAGAGCGCAATGTGCCACTTGTCCCCCACGTCGCGATACTTCATCAAGCTCTCGCGGAGCAGCTTGCCCGCGCGAGGAGCGTCCCCCTCGCTCAACGCGACCATCCCCAACGAATTGAGCACGGACGCTATCCCTGGCACCGCGCCCAGCTCACGATAGAGCTCTAGGCTCTCTTGGAGCAAGGCTTTGGCGCGAGCGCGCTCGCCCTTCTGCCAGAGCACCGCGCCAAGACGGCGCAGCGCCAACGCTATCCCTTGATCATCTTGGGCCGCCCGTGAAAGCGCCAAGCCCTCTTCTAAAAGCTTCTCTGCCCGCGCCAGATCACCCTGGTACATCGCGACGTTGCCCAGCTCGCTCAGCGCCGACGCCATCCCTACTCTATCTCCCAGCTCGCGGAAGTGCTCCAAGCTCTCTTCGTGAAGACGCGTCGCGCGGGCGTAGTCTCCCCGCGCAAAGGCGATCACCCCTAAGTTCCCCAGTGCCGACGCGACGCCGCGCTTGTCCTTCGCCGCGCGGTAGAGTCCGAGGCTCTCTTCTAAGAGTGCCGTCGCCTGGAGGTAGTCATCTTGGGCGCGCGCAAGCATGCTCGCGCCGTAGAGGGCTTTGGCCCGCAGGGGCGAGGGCGCGCCTGCGGCCCTCTCGAGAGACTGCTTGAGCCACTCGCGCCCCTCGCTCACATACCCTCGCAAGTACCAGAAGGACCACAGCGCGCTCGCTAGGCGCAGCCCCGTCTCCGGATCGGCGCTCGACCATTCCAAGGCCGCGCGGAGATTGTCGTGCTCGGTCTCGAGGCGCTTGAGCCAGAGGGCTTGGTCGGGCCCTTGCAGGGCGCTCTCGGCGCGCTCGGCGAACGCCACAAACCAATCGCGATGGCGATCTCGCACCCGCGCCGCTTCCCCTGTCTCTAAGAGCTTGTCCCGCGCGTACTGTCTCACTGTCTCCAACAGCCTGTAGCGCGCCTCCTCGTCGCGAAAGACGACCAGCGACTTGCTCACCAAGTTCGTCAAGAGATCTACTATCTCATACGACGGGATCTGCTCATCAGCGCAGACGGCTTCGGCAGCTTCGAGGGTGAACCCGCCCGCAAACGCCGATAACCTCCGAAAGAGCATGCGCTCGCGCTCGTTGAGCAACTCATAGCTCCAGTCCATCATGGCGCGCAGGGTCTGCTGGCGGGTAGGGAGGTCGC
>JAILZC010000157.1 GCA_023512665.1 Candidatus Bipolaricaulota bacterium
GAGATCGTCTTGCGATGGTACCGGTTCCGGCAAGATCCCTTGTATTTCTTCTCTCGTGTTGCATTCAACACAAGCCAAATCTTACTGAGTAGCTGGACAGCTATCTTGATCTTCCAACTGCTTGGCGGCCATCCGCCACCGTATAACTCACCGGCTGAAATAATGCCGCTCATACTTGCCTACGCAGGCTACACAACGACAAACTCAATTCTCGTCTCTGGAATTCTTCATCTCATCCAGCGCATTCAGTTCTCTAAACTTGTGACTTTCAGTATTCGCAATCTCCCCTTCCAAGTCATGGCCATCGGCATCATCGCCATCTTGGTCGCCGTCGTCTACGTCCAAGCCCCTTGGCAGACGCTCTTGGTGCTCATCCCCGCCGTCGGCGTCCACATAACCCTGCGCGGCTACACCAAACTCCGCCGCGAAGCCCAACGCACCATCGAAACTATGGTCAAAATGCTCCACGAACGCGACCCCTACACCGCCGAACACTCCGAAGAGGTCGCAGATCTTACTGAAAAGATTGCCCGCGACCTGGGACTCTCCGAAGATCAGATCGAGACCATCCGCGCCGCCGCCCTCGTCCACGACATCGGCAAAGTCGGCATCCCCGACGATATTCTTAACAAGCCCGGCCCCCTCGATGAGCGTGATTGGCAGCTCGTCAAAAAACACACGCTCATCGGCTTCGATCTCCTCAAAAATTTGGAGATGTACAGCGAAGCTGCTCAGATCGTCAAATACGAGCACGAGCGCTGGGACGGCTCCGGCTACCCCGAAGGCCTGAAGGGCGAACAGATCCCCATCGGCGCGCGCATCATCCACGTTGCCGACGTCTATCATGCCCTCACCAGCGATCGCCCCTATCGCGAATCCCAAGGCAAACCCAGACACTACGAGCCCGCCGAGGCCGTGCGCCTTATCCAGGCCGAAAGCGGCCGCCAGTTCGACCCCAAGGTCGTCGAAGCCCTCGTGCGAATCATCTCCGATGAACTGAAAGAGCCCTCATGGTTCTCCTCTGGGCGATTCTCCTAGGAGTCGTGATCGGGCTGGTGCGCCATCGGGGCCTGGCGTACCTCGCTGGGCTGAAGCTGCGCGCCGGCTGGTTGGTGCTCGGTGCGGTGCTCCTGCAGATGCTCATCCTCCCCCTTGGCCCGGCCAAGCCCATACTGACGTGGGGCATGGAGTATCTGCACATTCTGTCGTATCTGCTCTTGTTGCTCTTTGCAGTGATAAACTATCGTGAGCGGGCGCTGTGGGTGATGGCCCTGGGGATGCTCTCAAACTTTCTCGTGATCACGGCCAACGGCGGGCACATGCCAGCATCGTTGGACGCCCTGCGGGCTGCCGGCCGAACAGCGACGGTCGAGCGATTGCTCACCGAGGGCGTCTTCGGGAACGTCATCCTGATGAGCGAGCAGACGAAGCTCAACTTCTTGGGAGATATTTTTTGGCTGCCGAGCTGGGTGCCGTTGGCCAACGCGTTCAGTGTGGGAGATGTGCTCTTGGGGCTTGGGGTGATCTGGCTGCTAGGGAGGGGCCGAATGGGACCTAACCCCCGCATCACCTCACCCTAACCCTCTCCGTTTACGGAGAGGGAATGGGAGAGGTAATGAGGGGGCTAGGGGAGAGGGTGAACTTCATATTCGTGCTCCGGGCAATCTACACGTAGATCTCCTTCGGCCAAGGGCTTGTCCAGCAGCGCGCAGTGATGGGGCGCTGGAGAGTCGGGATGGGCATAAGGGCGGAAGAACCGACACGTCAGACAGATCCGAGCTACGGTGATGATCCCCGCGCGATAGAGCGCCTCGATGAGTTTGAGCAAAAACCCCAAGGCGCGCGCTTTCTCTTCGGCGGGGAAGTGTGCGAGCTGCTCTTGCAGGGCTTCAGCCCAGCGTGAAAGCTTTTCGGCTTGGCGGCGGCCTTGAGCCGTCAGGCGCAGCGTGACGACACGCCCATCTTCAGGCCAGGGCTGCCGCACAGCAAGCCCTTTCTCTTGGAGCGCATCAACGGCATCGCTCATCGTCGCCGGGGTGAGATTGAACTCTTGCGCAAGCTGCCCCACGCGACAGAGCTCCTCTGAGTGCGAAGCTAGATAGAGCAGTGTTTGGATTTGGATGGGGCTGAGGCGACTCCGCACGCCCTCTTCCCACAGAAGCGTCCGCAGCACGTGCGCGAGCCGCTCCAGCGCCGCGATGAGTTTTTCGTCGAGATCGGTCATCTAGAAATCCCCATCTTTGGCATACGGGTAGCTCCACAGCGCCACTTGCAGCGTCACCGCCTTGAACCACGCCTGATGCATCTTATCAACTTCTTCGGGGCTGTGCCCCTTCTTGGCTAAGAACGGCTTGATCGTCGCCGTGATGGGATAGATGAACGCGATCAGATAGCGCAACGCTACGTTGGGCACTGAGCGCACGTTGTCCGTCTTGTTCTTTTTCGTGCGATGGTGGCGCAGCCCGATCTCGTGCTGATAGTTGAGCCACGTCCGATCATAAGGGCGATTGCACGTGTCTACGATCCACTGGCCGAAGCGCTGGCGCACCGCAGCGAGATAGTTCGCATCGGGTTTGCCTTCGGGACCGGAGAAGTAATAGACCAGATGGGGATGCGACCCCACAAAGCCGTACCACAGATCGAGCACGGCGTCAATCTGGTCTTTGAGGACTTCGCCAGCCATCTTGAGATATTTTTCGTCCTCGGCCGTAAAGAGCACGGCTTGCTTGAGCTCCTCGAGCCCTTTCATGGTGACGGGCGAGGGCGCGACACTGCCGTAGGTGTAGCCAGGAATATTCGTCATAGCGAGCCTCCTTTGTATCGCTGAGATTTAGTTAGGACTCCTAATTATATGGGCAAACGCAGACTCTGTCAAGTGTTGGGGAGCAACAGAGCTGAGAGAGATGGAGGCGGCTTTTCAGACGATTCGGAGCTCCCGCAAGATTTCGAGCACTGGCGGCAAGGGAGAGCGCCAGAGCCAGTTTGTATCTAACTCAAAGCCCTTCAAGACCTCAGAGCGGTAGCGCCCATCGGGCTGGGGCCGACGACGGTCATAGCGCCGGTCATCGCCCAAAATATAAAAGTCAGCGCGCTGCTCTTCGGGGTCAATGAGCCAATACTCGCGCACGCCGGCAAGCTCATACTCGGCTAATTTCTCGCCTCGGTCGCGCAAGCGGCTCTCCGGCGAGATGATCTCTATGACTAAATCCGCCGGGCCGTCAAGATAATTCTCTTGAAGACGCTCGGTGTGCTCCTGGACGACGAAGAGCAGATCGGGCTCGCGCCCGGAAAGACCAAGCTTCATCTGAAAGGGCGCTGGACGGATCACTCCTAGCTGGTGCTTCTCAACATAGGGGCTCAAAATAGCCGTGAGGAACCGAACTAAATCCTGATGGCGGTTCGATGCTGGGGACAACAGAATCACCTCGCCGTCCACCCACTCGGCGTGGGTATCCTCGTCGTAGAGCTTCAAGAACTCTTCATAGCTGAGCTTGGTCTTGGCCGGCTCTCCCATAGCATTCTTACTGTAGCCCGCTGAGGAGACTCTGTCAAGCGACAGGGGATGGCAAGCAGCCGGGGAACATCCTTGTAAATCATGCATCGTTATGCTATATTTACAAGGATGATCGAGCGCCTCATGCTCCCGAGGGTGCTCATCTCTCCGAACACTTCGATAAACTCGTGATACTGGACGAGCTCCATCGTGTGCCGGGGCTCTTTCCCATGCTGCGAGGGCTGATTGATAGGGCGCGGCGCCAGGGGAAGCGCACCGGGCTCTATCTGCTTTTGGGATCAACGTCGCTGGGGCTCTTAAGACAGTCTGGCGAATCGCTCGCCGGCCGGGTGCGCTATCTCGAACTGACGCCATCTGGGAGGGGTTTGTTATAGAGAAT
>JAILZC010000016.1 GCA_023512665.1 Candidatus Bipolaricaulota bacterium
GTGACCTGGGTGGGGCTCTTCACTTCTTTTGTAGCTTTCATGATGCTCCTCAAAGACAAAGATATAGATCTGTGTTGCCGGCGAATGAATTCGCTGGCTCAGCAGATGAAAGCGTGCTGAAGCACGCTAACCTACCCCCTCGCCCCTTCCCTAAAGGGAAGGGGAATCCCCCTCTCTCTTTAGGGGAGGGGCCAGGGGAGATGTAGCCGGATGCTTCAGCATCCGGCCCGCAGCAATCAATTTCACGAGCAGCAGATTGATCGGCGTCGCTATTCCCAATCTCCGCCCCCCCCGCACCACGGCCCCGTTGATATAGTCAATCTCCGTGGGGCGGCCACGACGCACGTCCTGAAGCATACTGGAAATATTCTGCGCTGTCTTGCACGCGACCGTCTCCACCCGCTCGACGGCCTCGGCCTCGCTCAGCTTGACCCCGTGCGCCTGGGCGACGCGCAACACCTCCCGCGCCACTGTCCCCGCGATCTCCCGCAGCTCCGGGTCGTGAACAATACTTCCGTTAGGCTGATCAAAGAGCGCCGTCAGGGGGTTGATCGCGCAGTTAATAATAAGCTTTTCCCAGAGCAGACGCTCGATCTCTTCAGAGTATTCTGTCTCTATCTGGGCTCTGCGCAAGAGCGCAAGAATCTCTTCGATCTCTGGGGTGAGCGGGCCACGCCAGCGCCCCAGTCGTGTGGGGCCGACGCCGGCCCAGCGCACCCGGCCGGGAGCGAGCAGCGTCGCCCCCTGGGCCGTCACGCCGCGTAGGAACCTCTCTGCGGGGACAAATCTTAAGATTTCGCTCTCCATGCCGATCCCGTTCTGCAGGCTGAGCACCCACGAGCGTGGACTGAGCGTGGGAGCGATCTGTTCCATGGCGCGTGCCGTCTGATGGGCTTTGACGAAGAGCCCCACAAGATCGGCCTCGGCGAGGGCCTCGGGGGTCGCCGTCGCGGGGACGGCCACGTGCCAGCTCTCGGCGTCGCGCTCGATGTGCAGCCCTGCGCTGTGGATGGCCTGCACGTGCGCGACGTTGGAGGGGTTATAGAGAGAAACCGACGCGCCGGCCCGCGCCAACAGCCCCCCAAAGAGACTCCCTAACGCTCCCGCGCCGACAATGCAGATTTTCATACAATCTATTGGAGTTTTTTCAGGACTTCTTCGCTGATCTTAAAGCTGTGCTCCTCTACGGTGGGGAATTTCCCCGATCTGACATCATTGAGAAACTCTTTGGCCGCACGCTCGATCTCGGCGGCCACGTTGGTGTAGCGTTTGGAGAACTTAGGCGAGATTCCCAACGACAGCCCGATCATATCGGTCACGACCAGAACTTGCCCATCGCAGTACGGCCCGGCCCCGATCCCGATGGTCGGGACTTTCACGCGCTCGGTGATCAGCTTGGCCAGCGCCCACGGCACAGCTTCTAACACCAGGGAGAAGACCCCGGCTTCTTCTAGAACTTTGGCATCTTTGAGGAGTTTTTGGGCGGTCTCTTCGTCGCGCCCTTGGACTTTCAGCCCGCCCAGCTGAGCGGCGCGCTGGGGCGTCAGCCCGATGTGGCCCATCACGGGGATGCCGCGCCGCACTAAGAGACTAATAATATCGGCCATCTCGGCTCCGCCCTCGAGCTTGACGGCCTCGGCGCCCCCTTCTTTGAGAAACCGCCCGGCGTTCGCCAGCGCTTGCTCCCCTGAGACCTGATACGAGAGAAAGGGCATGTCCCCCACAAGCAGGGCGCGCTTGACCCCGCGCCGCACCGCTCTCGTATGATGGATCATCTCGTCCATCGTGACGGGGATCGTGCTCTCATACCCCAAGATGTTATTCCCCACGGAATCGCCTACTAAGAGCACGTCAAGGCCCGCGCGGTCTAAGAGCAGCGCGGTCGGCCAATCGTAGGCCGTGAGCATGGCGATCTTCTCGCCGGACTCCTTCATAGTGCGCAGCTTGGGGATAGTCACGCGCTCGTCCATACCGATCGTACAGATCATAACAGGTGCCCTGGATGCCGTCAAGGTGCCGGCGGCCTTGCACGGGGTTGCCCCGCCGTGGTAGAATCTTAGGTAATGGAGTCCGTCCCCTGGGCACGGGGCGGCAGGAGTGCTCTATGCACAAAGACCTAGATCGGCGGATTGTCGAGTATTTACAGCGAGATGGGCGGGCGAGCTTGCGCGAACTGGCCCGGCAACTGCGCGTCTCCACCACGACCGTGGGGCATCGCCTGCGCGAGCTCGAACTCCAAGGGGTGATCCGGGGCTATAAAGCCTTGGTGGACTACGCCAAGCTCGGCTACCCCATCACCACGGTGACGCTCATCAAGGCCCGCGGCAATCAAATCCCTAATATCGTAGCGGAGCTCACCAAGAACGACGAACACCTCACCCACGTCTACGAGATCACCGGGGAGTTCGATATCTTAGTCATCGGGAAATTTCGCGACCAAGAGAGCATGAACCGAGAGATCAAGAGACTGCTGAGCCATCCGGCCATCGAGCGGACGAACACGAGCATTGTCTTAGCAGTGGCCAAGGAGGAAGCGGCGGTGGGAGCGCGCTGCTGAGCGCTCCCGGGACAGATATTGACGGACCGAGGGGGGCTCGCTTATAATGGGAGCACCCTCAAACGGGAAAGGGTTCCCAGAGAGCGCCATGCTCAATATAAATTATAGGTGGTGAGAGGGATGGTTGAGCTGAAGGATTTTCGGATCTTTTCCGACCTGGGCCCCAAGGACCTGAGCGAGCTGGAGAGCAAGATCCGCAAGATCAAGTACGGTCGCGGGGAGATCATCTTTCAAGAGGGTGCGCCGGCGTTTGGGTTCTATCTGGTCTTCGAGGGGCAAGTGAAGCTCGTCAAGCGGACGCTGGGGGGCAAGAAGCAGATTCTGAAACTCGTCGGCCCCGGCGAGATCGTGGGCGAGACGACGCTCTTCGACAAGGGCGTGCACATCGCCTATGCCAAGACGCTCAACAAAGCGTTAGTAGGGTTCATCGAGCGCGGGGATTTCTTTGATTTTCTCACGCGTCACCCTCCTGTGGCGTTTCGGCTCTTCGAGAAGCTCAGTGAGGAGCTGAAGGCGTTTCAGTGCAAATTGGCCGAGCGCAGCTACAACGGGAGCAAAGAGAGACTGGCCCGGATTATCTTAAAACTGGGCGAGAGCGGGATCGAGCTGTCGCGCACCGAGCTGGCGGAGATGGCCGGGGTCAGCTCCAAGACGGCGATCCGCACCCTGGGGGAGCTGGAGGAGCGCGGCGTGATCGCGGTGGACGACCGCAAAGTCACGGTGCTCGATCAAAAATCGCTCGAAGCGATGGCCGAGCCCTTCCCCTTCCGACTGAGCGATAATCTCATCATCTGACGGGTCAACCTTCGCCTCGGAAAGGGACAGATGTCCTTTCGCTGATGCCCCCTGGGAAGTAGACTCACCACGAGCCCGATGATGGCGTGGGGGGCTTGTGCCCTACACTAGACCATGATGAGTGGGTTCATCCGAGTGGCGGGTATTGTCGTCTTGTATACCGCGATCGTCTTTTTCTTGTTGGGGCTTGGTGATTATCGGGGGATTGAGGTGCTGACGGTGCTGGGTCTGCCCGTGCTCCTGAGCAGTTGGTTCTTCGGGCTGATCGGAGGAGCGATCAGCGGCATTGCTAGTTTGATCTTCTCCGTCCCGTTCGTCCCCGATAGCAAGATCTTGCCCATAGCCGGGCTGTGTTATCTTGCTGTGGGAGGGGGCGTGGAGCTGTGGCACCGGCTCAAGCACCCACCCAAGACGAAGAAGAGAAGCCCCCACGAGCATCAGCTCTTTAAGCGTTCGCTCAATTTCGCGCATATCATTGATGCCGAAGGGCACGTGTGGGAGAGCAATGACCGCGCTGGGGAGGTCTTTGGCTCCCCGCGGCGGGTGTGGGAATTTATTCATCCTGACGATCAGGTGCGCTTTCGTGAGGAGCTCAGCCGCGCGGCGCTGCGCGGCGAGGCCGGCCCAACAAAGTTGCGCACGATCTCGCAGCGCAAAGAAGTGATCCCCGTCGAGATGAAGCTCGTGCGGCTGGAGCCGACGCATCAGGCGCGCTTGGCGCTGGAGATGCGCGATCTCTCGGCCCTGGCCGAGCTGGAGAACAAAGTGCGCGAGGCCCAAGCGCGCTATCGCTATCTCATCGAAGATGCGATTGACACCCTCGACACGGGGATCTTGCTCTTAGATAAAGACGCTCGGGTCATCTGGGCCAACTGTACGCTGGAGAAATTCTTCGATCTGGATAGAGATGAGATGGTCGGGCGCGAGGTGCGCCGTGCTCTCTTTCGGGCGAAGCGGGCCTTGGCTCAACCCGAGGACTTCGAGCGAGTCGTCAATGGCGCGTCCGAGCCGTTTCTCTTTACAGTGCGGACCGACGGCACCGAACGGATTCTAGAGTATCGCAGTATTCCCGTGGCGACCGAGCGGTACAAGGGCGGGCGGATTGATCACTTCATTGATGTCACCGAGAAGCGGCGCCTCGAACAGAGCCTGCAAGAGAAGACCAAACGCCTCGAAGAGAAGAATCGTCAGCTTGAGGAATTCACGCACGTCGTCTCCCACGACCTCAAAGAACCCCTAAGAACGATGGCCGCGTTCAGCCAGTATCTGCTCGAAGATTACGCAGAAAAGCTCGACGACGATGCGCGGGATTACCTCCAGCGCATCAATCGTTCCAGCCTGCGGATGCGCAATCTCATTGATGATTTGCTGAGATTGAGCAGCATCGGGGCACGGCAAGAGACTTTAGAGAAAGTCTATCTTAGCGAGGTCTTCGAGCAGATCAAAGAAGATATGAAATCGAGATTGGAAAACGTCTCGCTGCAGTTGCCCAAGACGATGCCCATTATCGTCGCCAATCGGACGCGCATGGTCGAGCTCTTCGGGAATTTGATCTCGAACGCGATCAAGTACAACGATAAGCCGGAGAAGCGCATCGAGATCGGGTGGACGCAGCAAGGGGAGTTTTATAGATTTTACGTGCGCGACAACGGCATCGGGATCGAGGAGGCGTACTTAGAGAAAGTCTTTGAGCTCTTTGAGCGGCTCAACCCGCGCGGGGACGACTACGAGAGCACCGGGGCGGGGCTGGCCATCTGTAAAAGAATCGTCGAAGAGTATGGCGGGCGTATTTGGGTCGAATCGAAGGTTGGCGAGGGCAGCACGTTCTATTTCACGCTCCCCAACCCACGCTTCTCTGCTCCGAGCACCAACGGCACGCGAGAGGCCGTCCTGGCGATAACCGATTGAGGTGAGCTATGCGCAACAGAAAACTCAAGATTCTCCTGGTCGAGGACAACCCCGATGACGTGAAGATTGCGGAGCGGTCGCTGAAGAAGGGCAACGTGCAGAGCGATCTCTTTGTGGTGCAGGACGGTCAAGAAGCTCTGGACTTTCTGCGCCACAAGGGGAAGTTCGCTGACTCCCCCAGACACGATCTGATCTTTTTGGATCTCAACCTGCCCAAGCTCAGTGGCCACGAGGTGTTAGCGCAAATCCGTCAAGACCCCCAGCTGAAAAGAATCCCCGTCATCGTCTTGACTGTCTCCAAGCGCGAGGAGGACATCGTCAAGGCGTATAACTCTGGGGCCAGTGGGTATATCCCCAAGCCGCCCAGCACCACCGAGTTCATCAAAGTGATCAATACCGTGCTTGACTACTGGGAGGTCTCGGAGCTCCCGCCGACGTAAGGGCAGGCTTTCACGGAATTTTCACGGCGCGGTCATTGCCCTTGGACCTTGGCTCGGCTATACTCTGGGAGAAGCCTGTCCGGTGCTGTGCGGGACACCAGACACTTCGGTATCTGACGAAATCTCGTGCAGGGGCAGACGGGGGTCCTTTCGCTCCCGTGGGCGAGGGGGTAGAGTAGACAGCGATGATCGCTCAACGGAAGAACCGACAGAGCAGAGTCCGTGGCACGGTGCCAGCCAAGGCAACGGGTTTACGGCCCGACAGACCAGGGTTTTGCCGCGTCGCTCCTGCCAACCTCCTTCGGCGCGGATTTTTCCCCAGTCTGGACTTGGCCGGGGTTCGAGTCCCCAGGGGCGAGGGAAACCTCGGTTCTTCTGGCGGTCGTAGGAGCACCCTCCTCCGGGTCGCTCCTATGGCCGGTGGTTGCTAACCTCATTCCCCGGGAAGGCGGGATCAACCCCTCCCGCCTTCCCTCCCTGCCTCCTCTTCTCTAATATCTCTTCAGGGACTTCGTTGCGTATTGTACCGTCCTGGTATATAATTGCGCTGTGGAGGGCTGAACGAAGGTATGTTCAAGACAGCGCGGTTCTACAGCCCCACGATGGGCAAGCTCGATTTTGAGCAAGTTGTGGACGAGATCGTGCGCATCATGGAAGAGGACCCACACACCCGCTACGAGATCGTCGTGGGCAGCGATTCGCATTCCAGCCCCGGCGAGATGGACTTTGTCAGCGCGATCATCATCCATCGGGTGGGCAAGGGCGGACGGTACTTTTGGAAGCGCATCCGCGAGCGCAATATCTATACCCTGCGCCAGAAGATCTATCGGGAAGCGCTGCTCAGCTTCGAGCTCGCGAAGGACTTAATGGAGGAGCTGGAGCGGCGCACCATGCTCGATTATAACCTGGAGATTCACGTGGACGTTGGCCGCAACGGGCGCACCCGAGAGCTCATAGACGAGGTCGTGGGGATGATCATGGCCAGCGGCTTCCCCGTCAAGACCAAGCCCGACTCCTACGCCGCCTCTTGTGTCGCAGATAAGCACGCGTAATGCCTGACCTCATCCCTGATTCTTCGCGTTTCCCCTCATCCCTAGCTCCTCTCCCCTCTGAGGGAGAGGGGAACAGGGGTAAGGGGGATTTTATCTCCGCGAGTGCGGAGGAGACACGGCGCATCGGGGCGCAGATCGCCTCAGAACTCAAACCCGGTGATTGTCTGCTTCTTGTCGGGGAGTTAGGGGCCGGCAAGACGACGCTCGTGCAGGGGCTGGCTCAAGGGCTGGGGATTCGTGAGACAGTGCGCTCGCCGACGTTTGTGCTCATGCACGAGTATCACGGAAGAATCCCGCTCTATCACTTTGACGCCTACAGAATTAAAAATCTAGAAGAGCTGCTCGAGATCGGCTTTGAAGATACCGTGCGCTCCGAGGGCGTGACGGTCATCGAGTGGGGAGAGAAGACAGAGCAGCTCTTACCCAGGGGATGTTGGCGCATTTTTATAGAGCTTCTGCCCGATCAGAGGCGGCGCATTCGCGTGGAGCGCCCTCACGCGCCCAGCACATAGAGCCCGCTGTTGTTGTTCCCAATAATAATCTCTAAAAGCCCGTCGCCATCAAGATCAGCAAGCGTCGGGGAAGAGAAGAACTGTGCTGATGCGCGGGGGCGATAGGCCCACTTGCGCGCGCCGCTGCGCCCGTCTAAACAGTAAAGATTCCCGTCGTGCGAGCCGACCAAGACTTCGAGCTTGCCATCACTATCAATATCTGCGATCGCCGGAGAGGACTCGACAAGATCGTTCGTAGAGAAGCTCCATTTCAATTTTCCGTCTGGGCCTGCGAGCGAGAGCACGCGCTGGTCGTTCGTCCCAATGGCGACTTCGAGTCTTCCATCGCCATCGAGATCGCCGATCGCTGGCGACGACGGGATGCGCTCTTTATTGGCTTCAAAGAACCAGCGTCTTTGGCCGGTGCGTCCGTCAATACAGAAGACGCCGCGCTTACTCGACCCTACAGCAATTTCGATCTTGCCGTCGCCATCGAGATCGCCGATAGTGGGCGACGACTCCACTGGGCCGCCAGTATCGAAGGCCCACTTCGCTCTACCCAGGCGCCCGTCGAGCGCGTAGAGCTTCCCATCTAATGAGCCGATGACGATCTCTGTTTTGCCATCGCCATCAATATCGGCGACGGCGGGGGAAGAGCGCGCGGGAAAGTCAGGGAGAAACTTCCATTTCTCGGCACCAGTGCGGCCGTCGAACGCATAGACGCGCTCCGAGCCCACGACGACTTCCATTTTGCCGTCGCCGTCAATATCAGCGATCGCTGGGGATGAGAGAATGCCGTCTTCTGTGAGAAACGTCCATTTGGGGCGACCAGTGCGCCCATCCAAGAGCGCAAAGCTCTTATCTTGGGAGCCGATGGCGACTTCGAGTCTGCCGTCGCCGTCGGCGTCGGCGATCGCTGGGGAAGAGTAGACCCAATGCTTCGTCCCGTAGCGCCACTTGAGGGCCCCCGTGCGCCCGTGATACGCATAGAGATTGCCGTCATAAGAGCCCACGACGACTTCGACGATGCCATCGCCGTCTATATCACCCACGGCCGCCGACGATTCGACGAGCCCGCGTGTGAAGACGCTCCAGCGCTCTTTGGGGGCTGTGATCTTGCTGGTCTTCGTTGCGCGCCCGGTGTGCAGGAGATCGCGGCGGAACATGGGCCAATCGCCCGCTGGGGTCTGAGCTTGGGTACGCTGGGCTCGCGAGAGCATCGGTGCTGTCAGCACAAGAGCACAGCTTATTTTCAGAAAATTACGGCGCGACAGCGTCATAGGGACCCCTTTCTTTGGTCTTTCACTTTAGCATACGGCGCTCGATCGAGCAAGGGTGATGATCAAAACTGCGCTTCAGATTTGCGTCTTTCTGGTTTTGGGGTAATATATCAGTGTGATTTATAAGACGCGCAGGCGCTATCGG
Organism: Candidatus Bipolaricaulota bacterium; assembly: GCA_023512665.1. Classification (GTDB taxonomy): domain Bacteria; phylum Bipolaricaulota; class Bipolaricaulia; order RBG-16-55-9; family DRXL01; genus JANXCC01. Next base: position 8,669 of record JAILZC010000016.1, read on the forward strand.
GGCGAGCCGATCTGTGCCGATCCCACGGTAGACCCCAAAGAGAACGAGACGGCGCTGCACTTTTCCGCTGGGGATCGGTACTTATGGATCTCCAGCTACGAGCCAGCGATTGTTTCCAGGCTCTTGGGGCATCCGGACTTTCGGATCGGACACTTAGTCTTGATGAATACCAATGGGCGGGAGTGCGTCGTTGGGGTGGTGGGGAAGCTCCCTATAGGGGCGCTTTCAATTGGGCGATCGCGCCCGTCTGATAGCCATGAATTCATCGTGGTACGCAAAAAGTGCTCCGAGGCACGACGTTGCCGCGTCCGACACGTCACAACGAAGCGCCCGCGAAAAAAGCGCAAGCCCTCGAAAAAACCTGCAAAGAGGTGACCCCAGTGTAATGGACGTTACTTTCTCTGGGCCATTCAATGCTATAAAATATTAAACCGGAGCGATCATCGCGACGTGAGGTGAGATCGGGCGCGCATTTCAAGCTGGCAGCTCAAAGGAGGCTTAGATGAAAAAAATCACTCATCGTGGAGGTTGGCGAACTCTTTTAATATTAAGTGGGGTTGGCGTCTCTGCAGTAGCTATCTTGGTGGTAGCTCAAGTCTTTATATATTCCGCAAACGTCGAGGGGACCTGCAAGAGCGATATATTCCGGCCGGTCGCTCCTGAGCCCTCAGGAGTAGTAATTCGTGGCGATGGCGATACTGACTTTACTAACGGCCCAACGCTCTGTCCCACTGGCAAGTACGGAAATGATAATATTCTAGGGACTTCTGGGCGTGATACCCTCTCTGGGGATAGCGGCGACGAAGACCCCCAAGCGCAGATTAGGACTGGGCGTGATAGCATCTACGGTCAAGCTGGTGATGATCTCTTGGACGGCGAGACAGCGAATGATGCACTCTTCAGTGGCCCTGGGAATGACTTCCTTGAGGGTGGGCCAGGGACGGACTCGCTCTTTGGAGGTGGGGGCAAC
>JAILZC010000158.1 GCA_023512665.1 Candidatus Bipolaricaulota bacterium
CTTCTGTGCTGACCCTCCACTTTATTATACTGAAAAGTCAGCCCGGAAGTTTCGCTCAGAAATTCAGCTAAGCCTCATCGTACAGATATCTCTTGATGTCGAGCTTGCTCGACTTCTCGAAGGGCTTGTCTAAGATAATCAAGTCCTGCTGGCTGTGCACGCGCTTGTACTGCGCGAAATCCTTGCTCTTCTCTTTGATTGCCTCCCAGATCATCTTCTTCAGCTCATCGGGAGAGTGCTTCTGTAAGAGTTCCGGCTTGGGGTAGACGAACGCTTTGATGACTTCGAGGCCCTTGCGCTTGCCCCCTTTAATCATAATCTCTTCGATGAGAGGGATCTGCTTGAGCTCGAACTCGATCTCTTCAGGGTAGACGTTCTTGCCCCCCTCTAAGACGATGACGTTCTTCTTGCGGCCCTTGATGTACAGCCAGCCGTCTTCGTCCAAGTATCCCAGATCCCCCGTGTGGAGCCAGCCGTCGGGGTCTAGGATTTTTCTGGTCGCTTCAGGGTTTTTGTAATAGCCCTTCATCACGTTGGGCCCGCGAACGACGATCTCCCCGATGCCCTCCTCATTGGGGTCGTCAATTCTGATCTCGACGCCGGGGATCGCCGGGCCGACCGAGCCGATCTTGTCGTTGAACGGCGTGCTGAACGTCAGCGCCGGCGAGGTCTCGGTCAAGCCGTAGCCTTCGATCATCCCGATCCCCAGCCGCCGTAAGCCCCTCATGACCTTGGTGTCTAAGGGTGCTCCACCTGAGAGAAAATACTTGAGCTGATTGCCCCCCACCAAGCGCTTCTTGATCTTTGTGCCCAGGAGAGTCGGCGCGTAGCGCCACAGAAAACGCGCCAGCCGATTCTCTTGAATCGTGCCCTCTAATTTCTCGTACATCGCATGGAAGAGCTTGGGCACGCCCACGAGAATACTGACCCTGTTCTCGACCATGTATTTGGGCAGATTCTTATAGTCGTCCGTATAGATGAGCTGCGCGCCGGCAGAGAGAGAACAGACGAGCACGATGAGCCCAAAGACGTGGTACCACGGCGGGATCGCCAAGACTATGTCTTGGTCAGTGAAGTCGATGCGGCTGAGCGCGCTCTGAGCGTTGCTCACAATGTTCGTGTGCGAGAGCATGACGCCCTTGGAGTTGCCCGTCGTCCCCGAGGTGCAGAGCATCACCGCGACTTCGTCGGGGTCAGTAGGGAGACCCTCAAAGCGTTCGCTGCTGAGCCAATCGCTTACCGTGGGCACCCCCGGCAGACGGTCCATCGTCACAATGTGCTGGAGCTGTCTCTGATCTTTGATCATCTCGTAGTGTGGGGCATCAGCGACGACCGCACCAATGGCGTCCATATCGCGCAGGACGCGTTGGACCTCTGGGGCTTGCCAGGAGGCATCAATGGGAAGAGCGACCCCACCAGCTTTGAGAACCCCCAAGAACGCCACGGCCCAGTCAGTGCGCGGCTTGCCGATGATCACGAATTTCTCGCCCTTCTGTAAGCCACGCTTCTTCAGGGTCGCCGCGAACTGGTCGGATCTCTTCTTCAAATCCGCAAATGAGATCTGATCGTACCCCGATCCGTCGTGCTTGGGGATCTTGAGCGCGATCTTGTTGCCCTGACGACCGAGCGTGCGCTCGATCATCTCCACCAACGTCTCCGTGCGAACGAGTGTGCTCATGAGACCCTCCTTTCACCCTCACCCCCGTCCCCTCTCCCCTCGGGGGGAGAGGAGAGATAGGGGGGAGGGGATCTCACTTATTCAATCCATCGTCCATCTTCGAGATACTGCTCGGCTTCTAATGCCGCGATGCAGCCATCCGCCGCCGCGATGACGGCTTGGGCGTATTCCCCGGAAAACTTTCTGACATCGCCCACGGCAAAGACCCCGGGGATCTTGGTGCGCGTGCGCTCATCTGTGAGAATATATCCCTTCTCGTCCATCTCGAGCTTCCCTTTGAGAAACTCCGTGTTGGGGCGGTGCCCGATGCTCACGAAGACCCCGTGAATATCGCGCACCTCGAAGGGCTTAGCCGTCGCGAGGTCTTTGAGCACCACGCCCTCGACGCGCTTGTCGCCCAAGATCTCCTCCACGACCGCGTTCCAGATGAACCGCACCTTGGGATGGGCCTTGACCTTCTCGACTAAGATCTGATCTTTAGCGCGGATCGCCTTGGGGTCATCGTGAGGGTGGCGCACCACCATGCGCACCTCGTTGGCGAACTTTGTGAGAAAGAGCGCCTCGGTGAAAGCGGCGTCGCCCGCGCCGACGACGAGTAGATTCTTCTCTCGGAAGAAGTAGCCATCGCACGTCGCGCAATACGAGACGCCTCGGCCCAAGAGCCGATCGGCGTTCTTGGCGGGGAGTTTCACGGGCTCTGCGCCGGTCGAGAGAATGACGACCGGGGCTTCGTGCTGGCCCTGATCGGTCTTGACGATTCTCTTTGCCCCGCTGATGATCAGATCGTGGGCTTCTTCCATCTTGATCTCGACCTCAAAGCGTTGGGCTTGCTGCACCATGCGCTGCATCAGTTCCGGGCCCATGATCGGCTCAGGGAAGCCCGGGAAATTTTCGACCTCGGTCGTATCGTTGAGTTGGCCGCCGGGGGTCTTCTTATCTAAGATTAGCGTCTTGAGTTTGGCGCGTCCCGCGTAGATCGCGGCGGTCAGCCCTGCCGGCCCGCCGCCGATGATAATCACATCGTAAGTCATCTTGGTTAGCTATCCTCCTTCATTCTATGATAGCGTTTTTAGTAATGGTGAGGCAAGTGCTCTCGCCTTCGACCTGAGCACGTGCTACAATTAAGCTGAGGTGATCATGATGAAGCGTGTCAAAGGCATCTATCAAGATAATGTGGTCAAGCTGCTAGAGAAGGTGGATGCGGAAGAGGGCAGCGAGGTCGAAGTGGTCTTTCCCACCTCCTACCAAGCAGCCAAAACGCGCCAGCTCCGCTGGCTTCTCAAAGGGTTCCATATGGGCAAGATCACTCGCAAGGGTCGAGATGAACTCCATGAACGATAAATACTTCGTTGATACGAACATTCTCGTATATGCGTACAATGCTGATGAGAAGGAAAAACACGCTCAAGCTGCTGCCTTGCTTCAGGAGCTCTGGGATCGAAAAACCGGGGTCCTGAGTTTGCAAGTTCTTCAAGAATTTTATGTGACGGTAACCCAGAAGATCGAGAAGCCCATCAGCTCCCAGCAAGCAAGAAAGATTGTTGCAGACTCTATTGCGGCCTGGGAGATCGTGGAACCCACGACGGAGACCCTGTTGTTAGCCATCGAGATCAGGGATAAGTATCAACTGCATTTCTGGGATGCCATGATCTTTGCGGCTGCGAGAGAGGCAGGGGCCAAGGTTGTCTATACAGAAGATTTCCAGCATGGCCGCGAGATAGAAGGCATTCGATTCGTGAACCCGTTCGTGAAGGCAAGACGTTGATTAGGAGGGAACAAGGGGAAGATCGAGCTTCATGTTACCTTGCTAAACTTCAAAAAATCAGTAAACTATAAAGTGTCATCTATTCGGACTCATCGACCGCTCTCGTGCGGGATGTATACTCTGTGGTCTTGAACAGAAGGAGGATTTTTTATGGCGGTCAAAGCACCGGCTCAATCCCAAGCCAAAGGTTCCAAAGCGCTCTTTCGGAATATGGAGCAGTATGTTCCCAGGGCTGTCTCCCCGCTCGCGCCGTTTATCATCTCTGAAGGGCGCGGCGCCATAGTGAGAGACCTAGAGGGGAACTCCCATCTTGACTTTACTGGGGGTTGGGGATGTCTCATCGTGGGGTATGCCCACCCCAAGTTCCTGCGAGACAACCAACACCAACCCGAACGAATCACCCATACAACTCTCATAT
>JAILZC010000159.1 GCA_023512665.1 Candidatus Bipolaricaulota bacterium
GGGCGCCGCGCACCCGCCACTCACCCTGAAGCTAGGTCTTGATGGCAGTTTTAGGGATTATCGCCGCACCATCTTCTTAGGCGAAGCTATATTTTTTTGACTCCACCGACGTTTTTCATTACACTAGGGCCGTCATGGACGACGCGAAAGCCCGCTTTGCCCTGCTCTCGGTAGGGGCGGCGCTGGCGACACTTGCTCTTAAGTTCACGGCATACGCGCTCACCGGCTCGGTAGGAATTCTCTCTGACGCTCTTGAATCCCTTGTGAATCTTGCTGGGGCGCTCATCGCGCTGACAGCGCTGAAGATCGCCGCGCGCCCCGCCGATAAGACCCACCCCTACGGCCACGACAAAGCCGAGTACTTCTCCAGTGGCGTCGAAGGGACGCTCATTCTCGTGGCGGCGGCTAGCATCGCCTACACGGCGATCAATCGCTTGCTACAACAGCCCGTCCCGTTGGAGCAGCTCGGCTGGGGCTTGCTCGTGACGGGGAGCGCCTCGCTGCTCAATTTCATTGTCGCTCGCGCTTTACTGAGCGCTTCTAAACGTTATGACTCGATCACCCTCGAAGCCGATGCCAAACACTTGTTGACGGATGTGTGGACGAGCGTGGGCGTGATCTCTGGGCTGCTTGCTTTGAGTGTGACGGGCTGGCAGTGGCTCGATCCCCTCATCGCGCTCGCGGTCGCTGGGCATATTCTTAGCACTGGGATCAGCTTGGTACGGCGCTCCGTGGACGGCCTGATGGACTATAACTTGCCCGCTGACGAGCTTGCCCAGCTTGAGGGAATTCTCAAGAACCATCACGATCAGTTTGTCGCGTACCATCGGTTGCGGGCGCGCAAGTCCGGCCCACGGCGCTTCATTGACCTGCACGTAGTCGTGCCGGGGACTCAGACGGTGCAGGCCGCTCATGACCTGTGCGAACGATTAGAAGCCGAGATCGAAGCGATCTTGCCTAACGCGAGTGTCACGATTCACGTCGAGCCCGCTGAGGATGCAGCCTCCTGGGACGAGGAGGAGCATCAGACTCTCGCCATGCACTAGGCGAGTGCCCGCAGTGCTTGTTTTACCAAGCCCTTCGCGAGGGGAATTTTGTACGCGTTATCGCGCAGCGGCTGCGCCCCAGCTACCGCAGCCTCGGCCGCGCGCTCGGCCAGCTCTTCAGAGAATCTCTGCCCAATGAGAATCTTTTCGCTATCTTTGGCCCGCCAGGGGATCGCTGCCACTCCTCCTAAAACTATTCGGGCGTCAGCGATGCGCTCACCCTCACAATGTAAGAGTGCAGCGACGCTGACGAGCGCGAACGACCAGCTCTGGCGCTCCATCGCTTTGAGATAGACCCCGCGCGCGTTCTCTTTGGGAGTGGGCACGCGGATCTCCGTGATCAGCTCCCCCGGCCCGAGGATCGTCATCTGGCGATGGCTCTCTGTGGGCTTGGCGTAGAGCTCTTGCAGAAGAATCTCTCCGTCGAGGTCGGGCCCCACAACACGGATCGTTGCATCGAGGGCGATCAGCGCTGGGGCTAAATCCGATGGGTGCACCGCGTGACACCGATCTGCCCCTAAGATCGCATGATACTTATTCTCGCCGTCCTCAGCGAAGCATTTCTCGCCGCCCTTCAGCCAGCAGTGAAAGAGTTTATTACGATAATACCAACAGCGGGGCTTCTGGCAGAGATTGCCCCCAACAGTTCCCATGTTTCTCAATTGCGGCGTCGCCGCTGACGAAGCTGCCTGGGCGAGCAGAGAGAATCTCTCTCGGATGACGGGGTGCTGCTCGATCTGGGCGAGCGTCACCAGCGCACCGATCCGCAGCCCGGTCTTGGGCGAGTACGCGATCTCTCGAAGGTCTGAAAGCGATTTGAGATTGACGAGGCGCTTGGGGCTGCGCAGGCGCGCTTTCAGCTCCCCCAAAAGATCCGTCCCTCCGGCGATCGCTTCGGTGTGGGGCTCGCGCAGTAGCGCGATCACGGTCTGCAAGTCTGAAGCGCTGACATGTTCAAAAGCACGCATAGCCTTCATCTCCCTTTCTTAAGCAGTCGTGTGGCAAGCACTCTATAGACGTATCCACCTTCACGCTTGCCGATAGCCCAGACTTCAACTTCACGTTGATCCTCGAGGATGCGATAGCAAATCCGATACTGATTCTTATAGAAGTGCAACGCTCGAAACCCTGTCAGGTTATAGCGATAACGATGGCCCAGGGGATCACCCAGGTATGGCGAGGTTTTGAGCTTTTCAAGCTGCCGTATGGCGTGCTTCTGAATATCCATAGGCAAAGATTGAAAGTCCTCAGCAGCCGGCTTGGTCAGCGTGACTTTATAGCCCATACTGCGCACGCAGCTCGTCTAAAGAGATCTTCTTTTGAGATTCTTTCGTGCGCTTTTGTAGTTCGTGATAGAGCAGCACGTGATCCAACACCTTCTCCCAAGCAGGTCCTAGGGTTTTGGGAAGCTTCTCCGGCGCAGCATACCCTGCATAAGCATCCAGCAAAACCTGCAAACCGACGAGCGCATCGTCTATCTGCTTCGCAGTTTTTTCTAGGGCTTTGATTACCAGAGAGAGTTGAGGATGGCCTGAGTAGCGTGCTTTTAGCTGGATAGCTGCCAGGCTCATCCTCTGGCGATGTTGATTGAACTGGTCAAACAGAAGCTGAGCATCATCTCTTCCCAGCTCGATCCGACGAGCTTGCGCTATCACCCTCTGTATAAGCCGTTGGCTGTGAGCGACTCTTTTTAGCACCTTGTCTAGACGATCCTCTTGCCAGAAGGGTGCCTTCTCTAGCTGTTGGAGGTGCTTAGCAATCGCAGTTGCCGTTGGCATCGTGATCACTCCTTTGTCAGCGCTTGTAGAATCTTATCCAGCGTGAGGGGCAGCTCGTAGATTCTCACGCCCAAAGCATTGGCCACAGCGTTGGCGATCGCTGCCGCCGTGGGGATGATCGGCGGCTCCCCCACGCCCTTTGCTCCCAGATTATTCGCTCTTGGGTCGGGTCTGTCTACCATCTCGAAGACAATCTCCGGGACGTCGAGCGCCGTCGGAACTTTGTAGTTTTCTAAATTATCGTTCACCACGATGCCCGTGTCTCTGTCTATAATGCGCTGCTCGGAGAGCGCATACCCCAGCCCTTGGATGATCCCGCCCTCGATTTGACTGGAGAGCGTCAGGGGATTGATCACGCGCCCGCTGTCGTGTACGGCGACGATGCGCTCGACCTTCACTTCGCCGGTCTCCGTGTCCACGAGCACTTCAGCGAACTGCGCCCCAAAAGTATTGACCGTGACGTCTTCAGGATTGGGGGCGCGCGCCCCACGCCCGATGATCATAAAGTTTTCGAGCTTTTTGAGCACCTCGTGCACAGTCACAGGCTCTTTGAGCGCAGGGCTCCGCAAAAGCCCATCACAGAGCGTCAGCGACTCGCGCGGAACTTCGAGCACTTGCGCAGCGACATCCAAGAACTGTTGGCGCGCCTCGTGAGCCGCCAGGCGCACCGCCGGGCCGACGCTGGCGACGGTCATACTGCCGGCGCTCAACGGCGCGTAGGGCCCCGTCTGAGTATCTCCGATCTCGACGGAGATCTTTTCGAGAGCCAAGCCCAACTCTTCGGCAGCAATCTGAGCCAAGACGGTCTTGGTGCCCGTCCCGATGTCTTGCGTTCCGGTGATCACGGTCGCTGTGCCGTCGGGGTTGATCTTGACGAACGCATAGGCTGGGGGCATGCCATTGCCGCTCCAGATCTGCGAGGCCATGCCAACGCCGCGGCGGAACCTCTCCCCCAGCTCTACCTCACCCGTTCCCTCTCCGTAAACGGAGAGGGAACGGGAACTCCCCTTCCCTTGAGGG
>JAILZC010000160.1 GCA_023512665.1 Candidatus Bipolaricaulota bacterium
TAAAAAATGGTGCGCGGTGGAGGACTTGAACCTCCGACCCCTTCCACGTCAAGGAAGTGCTCTACCACTGAGCTAACGGCCCCAGAACGCCTAAATTTTACAGCACCCCAGAGGCCCCTGTCAACAGCACCCTTGCCCATAGATACGTCACAGAGTATAATATCTTTTTAAGGAGGCTACTATGAAACGCTCTCTCGTGATAGGTCTCTTGCTCACCGTACTCGTTGCTTGGTCTTTCCCACTGGCCCAACCCAACGTGCAGGAATTCACCCTGGAGAACGGCCTGAAAGTCTTGATTGTCCCTAAGCCCGGCACCGGCATCACCACTGTTGACATCTGGATCAACGTGGGGAGCCTCAACGAGACCAGAGAGATCTCCGGGATCTCGCATTTTTTTGAGCACATGCTCTTCAAGGGCACAGAGAAGCGCCCCGGCGGCATTGACCGAGAGATCGAGGCCCTCGGCGGCCGCACCAACGCTGCGACGTCCTACGACTTCACCCATTACTATATTATCCTGCCCAGTGAGCACACCGAACTCGCTCTCGATATCATCGCCGATATTACGCAAAACTCGAGCTTCCCCGAAGAGGAGATCGCCCGCGAGAAGGAAGTCGTGCTGCGCGAACAGGATCAGCGCACCGACGATCCCGGCTCGTTTGCGTTCTTCACCATGCGCCAAGATTTTTATACGGTTCACCCGTACAAACTGCCTATCATCGGGTTTGCCGATAGTCTAGAGAAGCTGACCCGCGAGGACTTTCTCCAGTGGATGAGAACATACTACGTTCCCAATAACATGACGCTCGTCGTCGCCGGAGATATTGAGACTGAAAAGACTCTGCAGATTGTCAGAGAAAAATTCGGCGCGATGCAGCCCAAAGAGATACCTACTCAGACGTATCCCAAGGAGCCCGCTCGCACCCAGAAGATCGTCAGAGAGATTGAGCGCGACGTCCGCCAAGGGTATCTGATCTTCGCCTGGCCCGGCCCATCGGTCAAAGAAGCCCGAGACGTCTACGCGATGGACGTGCTGATCACGCTGCTCTCCGAAGGGCGCAGCTCACGATTCTATAAGAAACTTAAAAAAGAGCTGGGCTTGGTGACGACGATAGACGCCGGCTACTTCACCCAGAAGGAGCCGGGGATCTTCAATATTTATGCAGAATTCCCCTACGAGAACCGTGCGGCCGTCGAGCAGACGATCCTCTCGGAGCTCCAAGATATCCTCGACGGCAAGCTCAGCTCTGACGAAGTTGAGCGCGCGAAAACCGTGCTGCTCGCCCGCGAAGCCTTCCAAGCCGAGACCGCTGCCGGGCTCGCCGGGACGCTCGGATTCTACTCCGTTGTCGCGGGAGACTATACGTTTGCCCTCACGTACCCGGAGAAGATTCGCACAGTCACCGTGCAAGATATTATCGCCGTCGCGCGCAAGTACATCAATCTCGATGCGTACTATCAGTTAGTACTCATCCCTGAGAGCGCCGCAGAGCCAAAGACTGCTGAGGAGCTTGCGACGCTCCCCAACGGGCTGAAGCTGGTATTACGTGAAGATCACTCTGCAGGGACGGTCGCGCTGCAGGCGTTTGTCGGCACGGGCGAGCGCGCCGAGCCCGCAGAATTAGCCGGGGTCGCCGAACTGACGTCAAGATTACTGTTGCGCGGCACGACCACACGCTCCGAAGAAGAGATTTTTACGCAGATCGAAGGCTTGGGGGCCCAGCTCAGCCAAGATGTTTTAGCTGACATGGCCTACGTGACACTCGTCGCTCCTAAGGAGACGCTCGAGCGCGCTCTGCCCCTCTATCTCGATGTCTTGCTGAACCCTGCCTTTGCCCCCGATGAGGTCGAGCGCACCAAGACCGAGTTTATTAGAGAAATTCGCGCCCAAGCCGACCAGAATTTCTCAGTGATTTACAACAACTTCCAGAGTGCTCTCTACGGGGCGCACGCCTACGGACGCTTCCCAACCCCAGAGAGCGTCGCGCGCATCACACGGGATGACATCGTGCAGTTCTACAAGAGATATTATGTGCCCAACAATATGACCATTGTCGCGGTGGGGGCGTTTGATCGAGCCCTCTTGGAAGCGCTGCTGCGGGCGAAGCTCCAAGAGCTGCCCACAGGCGCCGAAGATTTGCCCATCAAACCGCGGCCTAGCGCGTTGGCGCTCACAGAGAATAAGCGCGTCGAAGCGACAAAGCGCGCGAATCTCTCTTGGATTATTCTGGGGTATCCGGCTCCGCCGGTGGCCAGCCCAGACTACCCAGCTATGAAATTACTGAACGCGATCTTAGGCGGCGGGATGAGCTCGCGACTCTTCAGCGAGCTGCGCGACAAGCGCGGCCTGGCGTACTCCACGGGCTCGTTCTATCCGTCGCGCGCTGAAGAGAGCCACTTCGTCACATATATCATCGCGCTGCCGGACAACGCCGCGACGGCCCAGCAGGGCATCCTCGAAATCATCAAAGATATTCAAGAGAACGGGGTTCCCCAGGACGAGCTGGAGCGCGCCAAGAGCTACGTCATCGGGAACTACAGAATTGACCATGAGACGGCGGAGCGCCGCGCGTGGTATCTGGGCTGGTACGAGACGCTCGGCGTGGGCTATCAGATGGACGCGCGCTACCCAGAGCTCATCCAAGCTGTGACGTCAGAAGACATTCAGCGCGTCGCCCAGAAGTATTTGCAATACTATGTGCTCTCTGTCTTGGGGCCAGGGTCTTAAGGGTTCTTCGTGGTGAGCGCCGGCTCCAGCCAAGGGATCTGCTTCAGTTCGGTTTCGATCTGGAGCACACGCTCACGATGCTCCAAGATGCGTTGGAGGAGTCCCACAAGGAGAGAGTGAACCTCCTCAGAGGGATTCCGTTGCAGAAACTGCAGGGCGAGCGTCGCCTTGGTCTTGATGCCGCGGACTTCTTTGAAGAGCGCATCAAGAAGCCCACAGAGCTTCTGGTGATCAGCGGCGTCAGATGTGCTGGGCCGAATGCGTCCTGAATAGCAGATGCGTCCGTAATAATCCCCCAACAGATTTTCGTACTCCTCGCCTATCTCGTAGACGACCGTGAAATTCTCCCCACGGGTGCAGAGCCGTTCGTCCTGGCAATCCAAGTCTACGCGCACGCCCCGGAGCAGGAACGCCAGACCCGGATCGAGCTCGCCGCGCCCCTGCAAGACTTCTATGACGCCCGCTCGATATCGTTCAGGCGAAGGCGCGCTAGCCTGCCACACCCACAGAAAGACCACGCCTCCAACGATCACCAATCCGATGAGAGTGAGCCAGACCCATTTGGGCATAGCACTTGTAGTCTGCCCGAAATTTGCGCCAAAGTCAAGATGAGTATACAATGGCGCCCGTATGCGCTCGCTTCTTGTCTCTCTCATAATCGGCTGTGCGCTCGGTGCTCTGATCTTCTTCGCCCCGATGGGCCAGCAGCAGCCACGCGACAAAGGCTCTTCGTACAATAGCCAACGCAAGATTGTGCGCGATCCTGCTGGGCGCATCTACGTCGCCTACACCAAACCCGTCAATAATTCCTCTCAAGTCTTCGTCCAGATCTCCGAAGATCAAGGGGCGAAGTGGCGCGACTTGGCCCAAGTCAGCCCGCCGACTGGAGATGCCACCACCCCCATGATTGCTATAGACTCTCGTCAGAATTTGCACGTCTTCTGGACGCAGTACGTGCAGAACGTCCGGCAAATCTTTTATGCCCCCATCGAGCAGGGGAGAGCTCGCTCTGCACAAGAGTTGACGGCCGGGCCACCGTACAAAGGCTACCCCTCACTACTGTCTCTTAAACACATATGAAG
>JAILZC010000161.1 GCA_023512665.1 Candidatus Bipolaricaulota bacterium
GGAGAGCATGAGATACGAAGGGCATAAGCGGCCTCATTATCGAGCTGGCGTCTGGAGGAGATCAATGAGAGCGCCATGCAGTCATGCTTGTCCAGCGGGGATTGACGTGCCCCGCTATGTCCGACTCATTGCTGCGGGGCGGTTCGCCGACGCCTTGGCTGTGATCCGTGAGAAGATTCCCTTCCCTTCAGTCTGCGGGCTTGTCTGCTTTCATCCGTGTGAGGCGAAGTGCCGCCGCACCCTCATAGACGAAGCCATTGCTATTCGCGCGCTCAAGCGCGCCGCCGCCGAGCGCGACGACGGCCGCTGGAAGCTGAAGGTGAAGCGCAGCTCTCCGACGGGCAAACGCGTCGCCATCGTCGGCTCAGGGCCGGCGGGCCTGACGGCGGCGTATTATCTGGCGCGCAAGGGCCACGCCGTCACGGTCTACGAGGAGCTGCCCGAGCCCGGCGGGATGATGCGCTACGGGATCCCTGAATATCGCCTGCCCCGCGAGATCCTTGACCGCGAGATCGCTGAGATCGAAGCCGCGGGGGTCGAGATCCGCACCAACACCAAGATCGAGTCGCTCGAAAAGCTCTTCTCCGAAGGTGTTGACGCCGTCTTTCTCGCGCTGGGAGCGCATCGCGGGGTGAAGCTGGGCATCCCCGGAGAGGAAGAGGTGGGTCTACTCGACTGTGTTGATTTCTTACGTCGGGTCAAGCTGGGGTACCGGGTCGAGCTTGGGGAGCGTGTCGCCGTGATTGGGGGCGTAAACGCTGCTATAGATGCAGCGCGCACGGCCCTGCGCTTGGAGGCCAAACAGCCCACGGACGCTGACCAAGAAGTGCTGGACGCTTCGCGGACGGTGCTGCGCCTGGGCGCGAAAGAAGTGCGCATTATTTACCGGCGCAGTCAGGCTGAAATGCCTGCCAGCCCCGAAGAGGTGCGCGAGGCGCTAGAAGAAGGCATCCAGATTGACTTTCTCACTGCGCCCGTTCGGATCGCCAAAGAGCATGGAAAGATCAGGCTCGATTGCATACGCATGAGGCTTGGAGAGCCCGATGCGAGCGGGCGGCGCCGCCCGGAGCCGATCCCCGGCAGCGAGTTCTCGCTCTATTTTGATCGGGTCATCTCCGCTATCGGCGAAGAACCTGAAATTCCCGAAGGGTTCGGGCTGCCCCAGAGCCAGTGGAAGACACTGAGTGTAGACGTGAATACGCTGATGACGGCGCGGCCAAAAGTCTTCGCCGGTGGGGATGTGGTGACGGGGCCGGCTTCGGTGATCGAGGCGATTGCCGCTGGCCGACAAGCGGCGAGCGCGATTGACAGAGCTCTGGGCGGCGATGGCCATATTGAAGAGATTTTGATCGCGCCGGATGAGGACGCATTCTTCGATGTGGAAGAGGGCGAGCGACCGAGGGTGCCCCTGCGCACCCGGCCCATCTCCGAGCGTCTGAAGGGCTTTGCGGAGGTGGAGCTCAGCTACAGCGCGGAGGAGGCCCAATCCGAAGCGAGACGCTGTCTCATGTGCGACCTGCCCCTGGCCCGAGCTGTAGATCTTGAGAGGGTCACGCTGACGATTGACGGGGTCAGTGTCACCACGGAGCGCGGGCGGACGGTGTTAGAAGCTGCCCAACAAGCCGGCATCTATATCCCGACGCTCTGCTACCATGCCGATCTGGAGCCCTATGGGGGCTGTTGGCTCTGCGTTGTCGAGGTCGAGGGTCTGCGCGGCCTGCCCACGGCCTGCACCTTGCCAGCACAGGAGGGCATGATCGTCCGCACCGAATCCGAGAGAATTAACGCGATGCGGCGGGCTCGGCTCCAGTCCATCTTGGCCGATCACGAGGGCGACTGTGTCACGTGTCGCAAGAACGGTGACTGCCAGCTGCAAGAAGTCTCCAGCTACTTGGGAGTAGACTCCCGGCCCGTGCGCTTCCGCGAGCCCCGCTGGCCGGTGGACGCCAGCAATCCCTTCTTTACGTTTGATCCCAACAAGTGCATTCTCTGCGGGATCTGCATGCGAACGTGCGCTGAAATCCAAGGAGCTTATGCCATTCACTTTGCTTGGCGGGGCAGTGGAGTCCGTATAGCGCCCTTCGGCAGCACGCTTTGGGTAGACTCTCCCTGCGAGTCCTGCGGCGAATGCGTCGTTCGTTGTCCCACCGGAGCACTCGTCCCAAAGAATTTCCAGAGAGCCTCTCGATATGTGAAGTCGGTCTGCCCCTACTGCGGCGTCGGCTGCACGATCTCTCTGGGCCTCCGTGGGGATCGCATCGTCAGCGTCGAGGGGGACAGAGCAAGCCCGGTGAACGACGGCCGACTCTGTCTCAAAGGGCGCTTTGGCATTATCGAGGCCGTCCACTCCCCCAACAGATTAAAGAGACCGTTGGTGAAGAGAGACGGGAAATTCGTCGAAGCGAGCTGGGACGAGGCGTTAGATCTCATCGCGCAGAAGTTCAGGGAGATCAAAGCGCGCTACGGCCCCGAGAGCTTAGGGGTCATCGCTTCGGCGCGCGTCGCCAACGAAGCGAACTATCTTGCCCAAAAGCTCGCGCGGGCAGTCTTCGGCACTAACAAAGTGGACTGCTGCGCGCGGATCTGTCACGCCCCCAGCGTTCATGGTCTGTTACGGTCTTTCGGTAGCGGCGCGATGACCAATTCTATCGCTGAGATCGGAAATGCCCATACGATTCTCCTGATCGGTTCCAACACGACGGAGGCGCACCCAACTATAGGCAGTCGCATCCGTCGCGCGGTGCGCCGCGGCGCCAAATTAATAGTCGCCGACCCGCGCGAGATCGAGTTGGCGAAGATCGCTGATGTTCATCTGCCCCTGCGCCCCGGCACCGATATCGCCCTGGCGAACGCCATGGCCCATCACATTATTGTCTCGGGGTTGCACAATGAGAAGTTCATCAAGGAGCGCACCGAGGGCTTTGAAGAATTCTGGGCCGTGGTGCAAAAATACACCCCCGAATACGCCGAGAAGATCACAGGCGTCCCGGCAGACAAAATCCGACAAGCGGCCGAGCTCTACGCGCGCGGCCAGCCAGGCATGATCGTCTACTGTCTGGGGGTGACAGAACATCGCACGGGCGTCATCTCCGTGCAAAGTATTGCTAATCTCGCGTTGATCACGGGATTTGTAGGGCAGCCCAGCACCGGGGTCAACCCGCTGCGCGGCCAGAACAACGTCCAAGGGGCGTGCGATATGGGCGCGTTGCCCGAATTCTTGCCGGGCTATCAGCGCTGGGACAACCCCGAGCACGTCAAGAAATTTGAAGAAGCTTGGGGCGTGCAATTGCCCAAGACCCCAGGACACTACCCGCTCATCTTCTGCTCGCGCATGTGGGACGACATTCTCAAGGGCAATCTGCACGGGCTTTATATCATCGGTGAAGACGTGGCCCTGACGGAGGCCAACATCGGCAAAGTCCGCAAAGCCCTACAAAGTTTGGATTTTCTCGTCGTGCAAGAGTTATTTATGACGCCGACGGCGGAACTTGCTCACGTCGTTCTTCCGGCGGCGGGGTTTGCCGAAATTGATGGGACTTTCACGGACTCGGAACGCCGCGTCCAGAGGGTGCGCAAAGCTATCGAGCCCCCTGGCGAGTGCAAGCCCGACTGGCAGATCGTCTGCGAGATCTCCAACAGAATGGGCTACCCCATGAACTATCGCAGTGCTGAAGAAGTCTTCGAAGAGCTACGCCGACTCATGCCGATCTACGGCGGGATCAATTATAAACGGCTCGATGAGAACATCGGCCTGCAATGGCCTTGCCCGACTGAAGATCATCCGGGCACGAGATTCTTGCACAAGGAAAAAT
>JAILZC010000162.1 GCA_023512665.1 Candidatus Bipolaricaulota bacterium
CTGCCGGGTGCTCGGCGCTCCTCCGGCTCTCGCGGCCTCGCGTCTCGCTCTCTGCTTGGTGACCAAGCGGGTGATCGCCCGCTGTCTGGACCTGCTGGGAGTCAGCGCGCCGGAGAGTATGTAGGCCGCAAGCGAGCGACTGTTGACGTTAGAGGCTGAGTCGATGCCTGAGCTTCCCGAAGTCGAGACGCTCCGCCGTGCACTGACCCAAGAGCTGGAGGGCACAAAGCTCCGAGCTCTTCATATCTACGAGCCCCGCCTGGTGCAGAACGCCTCCGAGCGTGATCTGCAGAGGGCGCTCGTGGGGCAGCGTCTGAGAGCGATCGGGCGTCGCGCGAAGTTCTTGCTCTTCGATTTTGGGAAATATACGGCTCTCTTGCACTTGCGGATGACGGGCTGGCCTACCCTCAGTCCCATAAAAAATCCGCGCTTCGTCTTGGAGTTCACGCAAAACAAAACGCTCTCCTTGAGCGACACGCGCCGGCTGGCGACACTCCATCTTGTTCCGAGCGCCCGTGCCGACGAGCTTCCCCCATTGAGTGAGTTAGGGATCGAGCCCTTTCAGCCCAACTATACGTTTGAGAACTTTCGGGCCATCTTGCAGTCAAAGCAAGAGATCAAAAAGCTCTTGCTCGACCAGCGCAAGATCGCCGGGATTGGGAATATCTATGCGTGCGAGGCTCTGTTTGCGAGCAAGATCCATCCGCAGCGTCGGGCACACAGCCTTTCGCGTTCGGAAGCGCGGCGGCTCTTTGAGCAAATTGAGAAGATCCTCGCACAAGCAATCGCTGAGCACGGGACATCGGTGAGAACATATCGGGTGCTGACGGGCGAACCCGGAAACTTTCAGAATTTTTTGAGGGTCTACGATCGAGCGGGCGAGCCATGTGTGCGCTGTCGCACGAAGATCGTACGCATCGAGCAAGGCGGGCGGGGGACGTACTTTTGCCCGAAGTGTCAGGGTCACCCTCACCCCTGGCCCCTCTCCCCTCGAGGGAGAGGGGAATAAGGGGTGAGGGGGTTAAGCTAGTGATGCCGACTTACTTCTGCCTCAAATCTACATAGAGCACATTCCCGCACGCCGTCACGGTGTTGCCCGCGGGCGCGTCGTACTCTATGACTGTGCTGCCATCGGGAAGCGTCACGCGGATGCGCTGCGCTTCAGAACTGTTATTGGTGTAGACGAAGCAGCCGTCGCTCGGCGAGCCGCGCTCGCTGCGCGCCCACGCCGACGGATTGACAAACTCTAGCTTGCTGAAGAAGAGCGTGATCAGCTCCCCGACGGGCGTGCCCTCAGTGATCTGAATCTCGACGGGCACGGTGAGCGGGCTGTTCTGCGCGTTCTCGGCGGTGATCGTGATCGCGCTCTCGTAGGTGCCCGCAGCTAAGGCGCTGATATCCAAGCCGACTTGAATGAGCGCCCGCCCGACGCCGCTCAATGAAGAGAGCTTGAGAAAATCCGACGAAGCTTGAGCGCTCCAGACGAGCTCTCCTTCTCCCGTGCTGGCGATCTCCAAAGGTTGCGGTGCGGGGGTCGGGCCGTTGGCCTGGACGACGAATTTCAAGCGTTCAGGGAAGACCGCGAGAGTGAGAGCTTGGGGCTTCTCTTCCTTGAGGGGCTCGCCCAGCGCGATCCGTCCTGCCCCGTAGGTATTATCGGGGCCGTTGTCCCCACGATCTATGGCGCGCGACGCGAGGAAGTCCGCGATCTCCTTGGGGCCCCAGTTCGGTCGAGCGCTCTTGACTAGAGCCGCCGCGCCGGCGACGTGCGGGCTAGCTGCTGACGTGCCGAAGAACGGCCGGAACGTCGCAGTGCGCACGCCGTCGGGAGCCGCGAAGTCGGGCTTGATTCTCCCGTCTTTGGTCGGCCCGCGCGAACTATAACGTCGCGCAGAGTCATTACGAAAATCGGTCGCCCCGATGCTGAATGCACTGGGAGATATAGCGGGCTCAAATATTCCAATGCTTCCCTCGAAGACCAAATACTCTGGCGCGATGTCAATCACGGAGACGTCAAGTCGTGCCGTGGGCCGCGTCGCGGTGCGCTGGCGAATCTTCAAGTGATATCTTCCCGAATCGCGTGCTGTGAAGAAGAGCACGCGCGAGGGCCAGCCGGAACGCAACTGACTCCCGCTGGCACGACGACGATCCGCGTCGTCGAAGAGCAAGAGCTCGTAATTCTCTGTAGCCCTGCCGCACCTGTCCTCCCAACTGAACACCGCGATCACGGTCTCGTCGGCATCAACATCGAAAGAGAGCCCTTCGTCATCCCCCAAGAAGTTATGGAATCCGTCCTTGTCGGGATCGTCGAAGATACCCTCCCAGTGTTCCGTGCCGTGATTGCCCACCGAGACCGCCCAGAAGATCCCGGCGTCACGCGCTCTCTTGACAATGGGCTCGATGAGCCCCGTGCCCTCCCAGGGGCAGCCCGTGCCCAAGAAATTAAATGATGTGTTGATCACGTGGACGCCCTCAGAGATCAGAAAATCTACGGCTCGCCCCAGCTCGACGTCGGTGTCAAAGTTGACCAAATAAAACGTCGCTTCCGGAGCTAAATCGTAGACGACCTCAGCGACGGCGGTGCCGTGGCGCTCACCCGCTTCGATGTCTTCGTCTCGATTGAACGGGCGCACGATGACGCGCTCGGCGGGGGGCAGCTCACCCCCTAAGAGTCTCTGATAGCCCCGAAAGCCTCCGTCTATAATAGCAACCTTGACCCCTTGGCCCTTGATCCCTGCCTCGTGCCAGAAATTAGCTCCGAGCACCCGCACGCCCTCGCTCACCGTGCTCCCCTGCTCCCAGATGGGCGTGAGCGGGGTGCGCACCCACGAGACTGCCCTCAGCCCCGCCAGAGCGTTCACGGATTTTATGGGGACAAAGGCTTGGATGAGATTGTTATAGACGGCCTCGACGCGCCCGCCTAGCGCCGCCACGCGGGCCTCAATCTCGCGCACGTTAGAAACACTCACAGCCTCGAGCACGATCCGCACTCTTCCGGCTCTTAAGTCTTCGGGCTTGTTGGCGGGCAGAGTCGGCAGCTCCGCTCCCGACTCGAACGCTGTCAGGCTCTCCGCAAGCAACTCTTGAATCTTCGACGGACGAACGTCCTGCTGGGCTTGGGTGGGAGCCAACACGATGGCTACGAGCACGGCGACAACAAGCAGCTTTTTCATAAGCACACCTCTCTAGAGCACAACTCAGTTGGCGCTATTATACCATATTGGCCTAGAAGCCTGACAGTAATGGGGCTTACTTGGCGTCGGGCTTGGGCCTGACGGGGAGCCGAATGAACTCGATATGCGGATGCCTAGCGAGCTTGAGCAAGGCTTTGATGGGCAGCAGCCCTTGAAGCTGATTCTCATAGTCTGTCTCGACCGTGCCGTCGAGGGCCTCGACGGCCCAGCGCAGCTCTTCCAGGGCTTCGGGGTCTGTGGCTTCGATCACGACACGGACCTTGCCGTCTTGGAGGTCTTGCTCGAAGCCGTGCTCCTTGGCGAACGTCCTGGGATCAGGTGCGCCGACGAGCTCCGCTAAGCGCTCTTGGAGTTTAGGGTAATCGTCGGGATTGATGGTCACAGTGGGCTCTGGCTTTAATATGAGAGGCGGTGGGCTGGGGCGCGTCGAGATGTACCAGAACGCCCCGGCGACTAGCACAAGCACGACCAACGTTATGAAGAACCCCAATGTCTTCTGCATGATAACCCTCCTTGTAGCCCCTCTCCCCTCTCCGTATCGGAGAGGGAAGCTCCCCCTTCCCCTTTAGGGAAGGGGGCCGGGGGGGTTAGGTCCGCCGTACAATGAGTCTCCC
>JAILZC010000163.1 GCA_023512665.1 Candidatus Bipolaricaulota bacterium
GTTGGGGGCTGTTGCTGGGGTGCTCATCGCGCCGTTGGTCTTCTTGGATCTGATCGTGATGGTCTTCGTGATGCTCAAGGGGTTTGCCGCGGCTGTGCTTGGGGGGTTTACGAGCTTACCCGGCGCGATCGTCGGGGGGCTTTTAGTTGGGCTCTTCGAGAGCTTATTGATCGCGGTGCCGTTCGAACTCATCAATCAGCTCAAGGAGACGCTCGTCTTTGTATTAATTATTGTGCTCTTGGCGGTACGGCCCCAGGGGCTGTTGGGGGAGCCGATCCATCGGAGGGTCTAAGATGCCCAGACAGATCTGGCTTGCGTTGATTGTTTTGACGCTCATCGTGCTGCCCTTTGGGCTGAAGGGGTACACGATCTATATTTTGAGCATCGCTGGGGCGAATATTCTCGCAGCCGTTGGGCTGAATTTACTGATGGGCTACGCCGGCCAGGTCTCGATCGGGCAAGCCGCGTTCTTGGCGATCGGGGGCTACACGTCGGCGCTGCTGATGACAGAGCTTGGGCTTGCGTTCTGGCTCGCTTTTCCGTTAGCGGGTGTGTTGACGAGCCTGACTGGGCTGATTCTCTTCATCCCGGCGCTGCGTCTCAGTGCGATCTATTTGGCGATCGCGACGTTAGGGTTTGGTGCGGCAGTGCAGCAGCTCATTCCGCTGCCCTACTGGTCGGCGATCTTGGGGGGACATCAAGGGATCAAAGTCCCACGCCCTCAGATCGGAAGCTTCGTCTTCGATACCGACCTAGAGCTCTATTATCTGACGTTGGTGATCGTCTTAGTACTGCTAGCTCTCTCGTGGAATGTCGCGCGCTCGTATATTGGTCGGGCGTTCATCGCGCTGCGCGACAAGCCCGCGGCTGCCGAAGCGTTGGGGATCAATCCGACGCGCTACAAAGCTTATGCGTTCTTGGTGAGCGCGTTCTTGACGGGGATCGCTGGGGCGCTCCAAGCCCATCTTGTGGGGCACATCAGCCCTGGAGAATTTGGGCTGGGGAAGTCTATAGAGATCTTTGCGATGGTTATTTTAGGGGGAATCGGATCGCTTCCTGGGTCGGTGCTGGGGGCTGTGTTCTTGACGTTCCTGCCCCACTGGTTGGAGCAGGCTAAATTGCTCTATACGTTTCTCTACGGCGCGGCGCTCGTCTTGGTGATTATCTTTATGCCCTACGGGGTGTGGGGCTTCTTCTTGCGCTTGTACTATCGCTTCCCGGCTATGCAGAAGCTCTTCCCTAAAGGAGCCTGAGATGCTCTCTATAGAGAATCTGTCGATGCGCTTTGGTGGGCTGCAAGCCCTCGATCGCGTCTCGTTCGAAGTCCAAGAGAGTGAGATCGTGGGGCTGATCGGCCCCAACGGCGCGGGGAAGACGACTGTCTTCAATCTCATCAGTCGGTTCTACGAGCCCACGGGCGGGCGGATCTCTTTCTATGGAGAGAATCTGTTACGATTGCGATCGTATCAGGTAGTCGAGCGGGGCATTGTGCGGACGTTTCAGCTCTTGGGGCTTTTCCCGTATATGACCGTCCTAGAGAATCTGATGATCGGGGAGCATCGCGATTTTGGGGGAAGCTTGCTTTCAGTAGTCCTAGGGTTGCCTCGCGCGCGCCGTGAGGAGCGCGATCGCCGGGCCCAAGCCCTGTGGCTCCTGAGATTTCTCAAGATGGAAGCGCTCGCGGATGCTTTCGTCTTTGCGTTGCCCTATGGGACACAAAAGTTGATCGAGCTGATGCGGGCCCTCTTGGCGCGCCCGCGCTTGCTCTTATTGGACGAGCCCGTCGCGGGGATGACCGCTGCCGAGAAAGCCGCGATGAGAGAGTTCATTCGGAGAATCAATCACGACTGGGGGATCACGGTGCTCTTAGTAGAACACGATATGAACTTCGTCATGGGGCTCTGCGACCGGATTGTCGTGCTCAACTATGGGCGCGTGATTGCCCAAGGACGCCCCGAAGAGATCCAACAGAACTCTGAAGTGATCGAAGCGTATTTGGGGGAGGGGGTCAGCAGTGCTCGCGCTTGAGGGTGTGGAGGTCCGCTACGGCCCAATAGTAGCTTTGCGTGGCGTCTCTCTGAGAGTTTCTGAGGGCGAGATCGTCGCAGTGCTGGGGGCCAACGGCGCAGGTAAGACGACTCTCTTGAGGACGATCTCCGGGCTGTTGCGCCCTACCAAAGGGAGAGTCGAGTTTCTGGGGCACGATCTCAAAAAACTCTCTCCAGAGAAGATTGTGCGTTTGGGGATCGTGCACGTTCCTGAGGGGCGCCAGCTCTTTCCCGATCTGACTGTCAAAGAGAACTTATGGATGGGGAGCTACACTCGCTGTGACAGCTTTATCAGAGAAGACTGGGATCGAGTGTTCTCGTACTTTCCGGTGTTGCGGGAGCGGCTCTCCCAGCCGGCGGGGACGCTCTCCGGGGGCGAACAGCAGATGTTAGCTATCGGGCGGGCGCTCATGGCTCGCCCGAAATTATTACTCTTAGATGAGCCGTCGCTGGGGCTTGCGCCGATGACCGTGCAGGCGCTCTTCCGCTTCTTGAAAGACCTGAACTCTCGTGACGGGATGACGCTGCTGTTAGCTGAGCAGAACGCTCACTTGAGCTTGGGAATTGCCCATCGGGCGTATGTGCTGGAGACTGGGAAGATTGCATTAGAGGGGCTCGCGGAAGATCTGCGGCGTGACCCCAAAGTCCAACGGCTCTATTTGGGAGCAGAAGTGAGCGCAAGCTGACAGATGAGCAAACTTTGACAGGGAAGAGAGTCACGTGCTACAATCGCTATGAGACTTGGATCACCCATCAGAAAAGAGCGTAGGAGGTGTGGTATGAAGTCTTTTCGGAGTGTGTGGCTGCTGATGCTTGCGCTGTTCATCGTCAGCAGTCTCGTCGTTTCTGGCCCGGCTCAGGTCTCCCCCGGCACAGTCTTGTGGAGGATCCCCAGTGGCGGGCAGTTCTTCTTCTCTTCGGCAGCTGTGGGGAGTGACAGCACGATCTACGTTGGCTCATGGAACGGGCAGCTTCTCGCCCTCAGCCCCGCGGACGGCTCACAGAGATGGGCCTTCAGGACCGGCGGTCCGATCTTCTCTTCCCCGACTGTTGGCCCCGACGGCACAATATACGTGGGCTCGCTCGACCAAAAAGTCTATGCGATCAAGCCCGATGGGACGCTCCAGTGGAGCTTTTCTACCCGAGATGGGGTCTACTCTTCCCCAGCCTTGAGCACCGACGGGAAGATCTATATCGGCTCGCGCGATAAGAATCTCTACGCGCTCAACCCCGACGGTACGCTCGCATGGCAGTTCACTGCTGGCGCGGAGATCGAGTCTTCGCCGGCCATTGCTGCTGATGGCACGATCTACGTCGGCTCGTGGGACGGGAATCTCTACGCCCTCAACCCCAACGGCACCCTCAAATGGAAGTATGCGGCCCAAGATAAAGTCGTCTCTTCCCCAGCCATCGGGGCTGATGGCACCGTCTATGTTGGCTCTGACGACGGCTATCTCTATGCGATCAAGCCCGATGGCTCGCTCCTATGGAAATACGAAGTCATAGACACGGTGCGCTCATCGCCCGCTGTTGGGGCCGACGGCACGATCTATGTTGCTGGCTACGACGGAAATCTCCATGCGATCAAGCCCGACGGCACCGCGCGCTGGCGCAAAGAGATTGGGAGCATCTACTTCTTCTCGTCCCCGGCTGTTGGGGCCGACGGCGTGATCTATATCGGCTCAGACAAAGGGGAGGTCTACGCTCTTGCCCCCGATGGCACCGTGC
>JAILZC010000164.1 GCA_023512665.1 Candidatus Bipolaricaulota bacterium
GAGTGTGTGGCTCAGCCGAAGCAGGGGTCGTAGGCGCGGAAGGCCATTTCGACAATGTTGAGCAGGCCCTCGTTGACCACTGTACCTTTCTTAATGAGACTGCTGGCGGCTTTCTGGATGGACATGGTGATGGGCGCGTAGTTGTTGGTCGTGCCGACGATGAGATTGGCCTTCGTCACCACGCCGCGCTCGTCGGTCCAGTAATGATGCGTCAGGGTGCCGCGCGGGGCCTCGACGATGCCCACGCCCTCGGTCGGTTTCTCGGTCGGGATCGTGTGGTAGTTCGGCGAGGTGATTTCGGGGTCGGTGGCCAGTTCCAGCAGCCGCTCGGCGGCATAGAGCAACTCGATGAGCCGCGCCCAGTGATTCGCTAACGTGTGATGGACGGGCTTTCCGCCCAAAGTCTTATAAAATTCTTTATACGCTTCTTGGGCCTTGGGAGTGGCCATGCCCTCGGCGGCGTTCAGCCTCGCTAGCGGAGCGACGCTGTAGACCCCGCTCTCTGGGCCGTCCACGAAGCCCTTCCAGCCGACGTCTTTCAGATAGCAGAACTTAATATAGCTCCAGGGCTCGACGTGCTCCGCGACGTGCTTCAGATATTCTTGTGCTTTGAACTTCAGAAACTCTTTGCCGTTGGGGTCAACGACGCGCAGCTGCCCGTCATAGAAATTGACCCGGTTCTGCTCGTCCACCAGGCCCATATAGTACGTCCTGTGGGTGTACGCTTCTGAGGTGATCGTCTCGACGTACTGTTTGTTTTTTAAGACGACGTCGCGAAAGATCTCTAGGCTGAAGAGCCCGAACTTCACGGCTCTTTCGGCGCCAGCGATGAATTTTTCGCGGTCTTCTTCGGTGAGCGCTTTGGAGACGCCTCCAGGCAGCCCGAAGACGGGGTGAATGACCTTGCCGCCCGCAAGCGAGATCAGATCGCGCAACTGCTTGCGCACCCCGATTACTTCGCGCCCGATCTCGAGCCCGACTTTGCTCAAGACCCCCAAAATATTGCGCTGGGCTTTGGGAGCTGTTGGGCCGACGACAAAATCGGGCCCACCCAAGAAGAAGAAGTGCAGCGCGTGGTCTTCAACATAAAACGTGCTGTAGACTAATTCTCTAATCTTTTTGGCTGCGGAGGGGGGCTCGACCTTGTAGAGATCATCTAAAGCTTTTGTCGCCGCCATGTGATGGGCCGTGGGACAGACGCCGCAGATGCGCGACGTGATCTGGGGCATATCTTCGGCGGGACGGCCTACCGCGAACTTCTCAAAGCCGCGCAGCTCCGGGACTTGAAAGAACGCTCTCTCGACGTTGCCCTTCGCGTCCAAAAAGATATCAATCTTGCCGTGGCCCTCTAAGCGCGTGATGGGATCAATGACGACTTCGCGGGTCATGCGGAAGCACCTCCTGTGACGCTGCGGCCGTGCCGCACGTGCCGATGCAAGAGCGACGCAGGGAGACTGTAGCGATAGAACGTCCCCACGGGGTCTACGATCTGCTCCATCAGCGCCGCGATCTCTTTTTCGTCTTCGGAATCTATCAGCGACGCAATAGCCGAGAGCGCTTTGGCGCCGTAATCTTTGACGCGGCTTGTGGGGCCCAGACACCCCGTGCAAGGCATATTGGCGCTCACGCAGGGTGCGCCGCAGCCGGAGCGCGTCGCCGGCCCTAAGCACAAGAGCCCTTGAGCGAGCAAGCACTTCTCGGAGTCTATCAGAGTCTGATGGGGGCGCTTCAGCTCTTTCAGAGCTAATTTGTCGGGCTTAGTGGCTTTGCGCGAGCACTCCTCGCAGAGGGCTTTATCGGGCGCAAGCACCGTGCCTTTGGGTGGAAGCTTGTTCTCTAGAATCGCCATGACAGCATTGACGATGAGTTTGACCGGCGGCGGACAGCCCGGCAAGTAATAATCAACCTCGACGGTCTGATCGAGCGTTCTCACCGAGTCATGGAACGACGGCAACGTGAGGGCATAGCCATTGGAGCCGAGCTTCGTCTGCTCTTGCGGGACGACCCCTTCAGAGTTCGTCACGCTGGGCGCTTCTTTGTAGACATAGTCGAAGATCGCTTGGCGGTCCCAAAGATTCGCCAACCCCGGTACACCTCCAAGGTGCGAGCAGCTCCCAAAGGCGATCAAGAGCTGAGACTTTCTGCGCAGAAGCTCCGCCATCTCTTCTTGCTCGGAAGTTCGGATCGCGCCGTTGACGAAGCACGCCGCAAGTTCGCCGTCTCGGAGGGCTTCGACATCGGAACGCTTAAAGTCGAGCGCCACCGGCCAAAAAACTATGTCGACAGCCTCGACGACTTTGAGGATATCTTCAGCTAAGTCTACGACGGCTTCCTCGCAGCCGCCGCACGAGGCGCACCAGTAGAACCCGACCTTGGGCTTGCTCATCGTGCACCTCCTTGTACTGCCACAGCTGCACGCTCTGCTTCTTTTTTCGCTGCTCGATGTGGCTTGGGAGCTTGCTCTAAGTGCAACGGCCCAAGTTTACGAATCTGCTCGGCCATCTCGTTCATCACTTTCTGGACGCGATCCCCCTCGGACGCGGAGATCCACTCCAAGCGCACGCGCTCCGGCTCGATGCCCAGCTCTGTGATCAGGCGCTTCAGCAGTGTGTAGCGTCGCAAAGCTTTGTAGTTGCCCGCTTGGTAGTGACAATCTCCCGGATGGCACCCGCCAATCAAAACCCCGTCGGCCCCATCGTGAAATGCTTTGAGCACGAACTGCGGGTCAATCCGTCCAGAACACATCACCCGGACGATGCGCGCGTTAGGGGCATAGGTCATCCGCGAGATGCCCGCCAAATCCGCCGCCGTGTACGTGCACCACGTGCAGAAGAACGCCACGATTCTGGGCTCCCATTCTTTAGACATAGCTCAACACTCCTTCGATCTCATGATAGATCTGTTCGTCGGTGAAGAGGTGCTGTTGCGCCGCGCCCGAGGGACAAGCGGCCACACACGTGCCGCACCCTTTGCACAGGGCTTCGTTTATAACGGCGATGCCCTTCTCGCTGTTGAAGCTGATAGCATTGAACGGGCACAAGGGGATGCACGTCTTGCACCCGGAGCAGAGCTCTTCTTGGATGAACGCGGTGTTGGGCTCCAGCTCGACGAAGCCGCGGTCAATCAATGAGAGGACTTCGGCGGCAGCCGCGCCCGCTTGGGCGACCGTGTCTTGGATGTCTTTCGGCCCTTGGCACGCCCCGGCGATGAAGATCCCGTCGGCAAACGTCTGCACGGGCGCGAGCTTCGGGTGTCGCTCTAAGAAGAACCCGCCCGTCCCGCACGAGATGTAAAACTTTCGCCGGACTTCGTCGGCGTCGGCTTGGGGTTCGAGCCCCACCGCGAGCACGACCATGTCTACGGGGATTCTTCTAATGACTCCGATGAGCGTGTCTTCAGCCCGGATGACGAGCTTGCCCTCTTCTTCGGGAGTCATAGCGTGGTCGGTGACCTCGGCGACCCGCCCGCGGATGAAGTGAATCCCCTCTTCGAGCATGCGATCGTAGAACTCTTCGTAAGCTTTGCCGGGGACGCGCATGTCAATGTAGAAGTTATAGACTTCCGCGCCGGTGCGCTCTTTGATCAAGTGGGCGAGCTTTAGAGAATAGAGACAGCAGACGCGCGAACAGTACGAGTTATAGTTTCTGTCGCGCGAGCCCACGCAGTGAATGATCCCCACGGCTTTGGGCTTGCGTCCATCGCGCAGGCGGATCTCGCCGCCGGTCGGCCCGGAGGCGTTGGTCATGCGCTCGACTTCCAAAGC
>JAILZC010000165.1 GCA_023512665.1 Candidatus Bipolaricaulota bacterium
TCGCAGATGCACGTGCTGTGCGACGCGCCTGTGGGAGAGGCCGAATGATCTCCAAAAAACGCTGACAGTACTCCTTGCCGGGGATGACGACGCGATAGTGCATCGAGCCTGTGGGGCCAGCTCGACGTTCAATGCGATAGATAATGCCCAAGCGCACGAGCAACCACGCAAGCCCCAGGGCCATCGGTTCGCTGACGGTGGGGAAGTAGATCTCTCGTTTGCTTATGGAGCCGTCGCCGTGGAAGTAGCCGCGCAGGTACGCCCTGACGAGCTCTTGGGGGGCGATCATGATCGGTGGGTGCACGGCATGGGCGCTCTTGCGGCTCTGCCCCGGCGTCACTCCTAACAGTTTCCCGATAAAGCGCGCCAACGCGCGGCTGCTGAAGCGATGGTCTTCACCGTGCTCGCAGACCATCGGCTCTATGCCAAAGAGTTTTTCACCTAGCTCGTCGAAGCGGGCCAGCACCGCCGGGTCGGTGTTGCGCAGCCCCACATAATCGTAGTCTATCGTCCCGTCGGAGCTGACGAGCCCCAAGAATTCTGCAAGTTCTTCCGTGAAGTATTCCGGCACCTGAATATGCTTATCCGAAGTCTTGCTGGTGATCGCGCGCAGGGGCAACTCATCGGTGCGTATACCCGCGTGCTCGAGAATACTCTTGCAGGCGGGCACGGAGGGGAGATTCCGCCCCGCGCGATACCCGTAGAGCGCTGAAGGAGAGATTCCCAACTCAGCCCAGCGTCCTTCTCTTTGGAGCTTGGCGAGAGCCTCAGCGCATAGCTGAAGCACGTGGGGATCGGCAACGTAGACCGACCCTTCATCAGCTAGAAGGTGGAAGGCCGAGATGCGCATCGGTGATGGGCATTCGAGGCGCACCTGGCGCGGGACGACTACCCGATCTCCGACTTTGAGGGAGCCCGCGGGCACGCGCCGCACCTGCCAGTCTGGGCCTACGACGTGATACTCGTGTTGGAGGGTCGTCTCGGCGATCCGACCGCCGCGCGTGCGAATGCGCACCGTCACTGGGGCTATGGCTTTATAGAGCAACGCGGGCTTGGCTCGCTCAAAGCCATGCTCGCTCAGCGTGAAGATCTCCGGCAAGTCAGGACCCTCGACAATCCACTCGTTGCCGCCCTCATGCGAAAGGAGCATCTTCTCTCCCAGCTTTGTAGCAGCGCGCTGGTAAAGCTGCGCAATGGGAACGATCTCCCCTGTAGCTAAGAGCACTGGTGTCTCACCTACGACGCACTTCCCACTGCCAAACGGCCCGGGCACGCAGGCCGTCCCGCCCTTGGCGATGGGGAAGAGCGTGTCAAGGATTCTTTGCCCGGTCGTCAGCAGCTCCTCGCTGGGCAGCTTCTCTCTGTAGGGGCGGGCCTTGCGCACCGGCCACCGCTGCATCAGCGTGAGCTCATGGCGCTTCCCCTGCGCGTCCTTCACGATAGCAACAGTCTCCTCCACCGTGAACTCCCCAGAGCGAATCTCCTCCAAAACCCCGGAAATCCCCGGCGGAACCATGATCTTCTGCACGACGAGCGTCGTCTCCTGCACCGTCCCGATGATATCCCCCTCCCCAACAGTGTCGCCCTTCTTGACCGTTGGGGTGAAGTGCCATTTGGCAGCCCTGTTCAGAGCAGCAGCTTCGACGCCACGACGGATATACGCGCCCCATCTCTTCTGAATAGCCTCGAGTGGGCGCTGAATCCCGTCGTAAATCGAGCCGATCAAGCCGGGGCCAAGCTCCACCGAGAGCGGCTCGCCCGTGCCCTCCACGGGGTCGCCCGGCCCAAGCCCCGCCGTCTCTTCATACACCTGGATCGAAGCCAAATCCCCGTCCAAGACGATCACTTCGCCGACGAGCCGCTCCTTGCCCACGCGGACAACGTCGTACATCTTGGCGTCGCTCAGCCCTTCGGCCACCACCAACGGCCCTGCGACTTTGACGATTCTCCCGATTGCCATAGCTGATCCTCCATAGAATCTATCGTTAGAAACTATCGTTCTCCGCGCGAGAGAATATCAATTCCCACGGCGCGTTCGACTAACCTTCGGATGCGCTCGCGCGCGATCCCCAAACTCCCCGTGTTATCTGGGATCATCACGATTGCCGGCGTGGACTGCTTGCTGAAGCTATCGAGCAGCGCCCCGAGCTCCCGCGCCAAGCTCTCCGAGAGAAATATAATCGAAAATCCTTGCGCGACCAAGTCCCGCACCGCTGCTTCAGCTGCCTGGGGCGTGCGCGCGTCCCGCACCGTTACCCCCAGGGCCTTGAAGCCCAAATAGACATCTTTCTTGCCCACGATGGCGATCTTAGACATACGGCTCCCGCAGGCGCTCCTCAAGAATCTCTTTGGAAAGACCGTTGAGCTTACCCACTAAGAGAATTCTCATATTTTTGAGCTCGGTCTCCTTGGCCAGCACATAGGCGATCAACGGCTCCGCGCCGTAGAGCGCGAGCTTGGCCCGCTTAAGAAAGCCTGTGACAAAATCATCGCTCAATCTCTCAAAGAGCGCCAGAGATCTTCTCTCGGTGAGCGAGGCCAGGCCGCGATGGAGCACCTCAGCGTATGGGGTATGGCGCAGCTCATCGGCCCACGTTTCCATAGCTGCATCCATGAGCGCCAGCAGCCGCGAGGCGTCTAACGATCCCCCCGGCACAAGCACCCCTTGGGCGAAGGCGCGATCTTTGCCCATGAGCTTCGCGCGCATCAGCGATTTGAGATTCAGCAAGTCCGCCCAAATTGCGACCAACATCTCTGGGAAGGAGTACCCCCCTGTGGCCGTGTGCAAGTACGTAAACAGCCCTTGGTCTACGACGGTATCTATCGTTTGGGCTTGGTGCGTGCTCTCGTAGGCGCGCAGGGCGCGCTCGATCGAGGCAGCCAGCTCCGGGGGCAGCTCGCTCCAGACCCCTGTGTTGACCGAAACTTCTATCAGCTTTGGCGAAACCGTCCCCACACCGTCGAATACGCTCTCTGTGGGGTCTTCCCCCAAGAGCTTCGCTTTGAGATAGGCTTTGATATGATGGAAGTCATAGCGTCGTTGGAGCCACAGGGTGCGCTCCGGCGTGGGCGATAGAGCTGCTAAGAGAGCATACAATTCGCGCAGCTCGCCTGTCAGGACATCTTCGTAGTCTTCGAGCTTTCTTTCGGCGGCTTTGGTGTAGCCGAGTTCGGCCAGGACGCGCCAGGCTTCTGAAGCATCAGCGGCATCGAGCAACCGCTGATAATGTGCCCGATTCAGCAGCTTCGCCTCCAGGGCGCGGATGCGCCCCGTGGCGAACGCGAACGCCCCTTCTTGCTCCAAGCGCGTCTCCAAAAGCTCAACGACCATC
Source organism: Candidatus Bipolaricaulota bacterium (assembly GCA_023512665.1). Lineage (GTDB taxonomy): Bacteria > Bipolaricaulota > Bipolaricaulia > RBG-16-55-9 > DRXL01 > JANXCC01. The sequence goes on from JAILZC010000165.1 coordinate 3,333, forward strand.
AGACCCTCCAAAGAGCATCTGGGCGACTTCGATCTCTAGCTCCTCTTGGGCGCGGCGCAGCAGGGTCTCCAAGGTCACGTTGGTCTCGCTGTTTCTGCCCTTGAGCACACAGCCCCTCCCGATATCGCGCGTCTCTGCAGAGAGTTTTAACGCGCCCTTCTTGCCGTGCTTGGCGAGCTGGGCGTTCGCCTCTTTGACGAACGCCTCTCCCAGGACTTGTCTGTCCGCCGGGGATAAAATCACTTCTTCCTCGCCGGTCTCAGCGGCGTGCACGACCAGCCGCAGCAGCCAGCCCTTGTACTCAGGGACGGGCATGGCCAGCAGCTTGGCCGCCGTTTGTTCGAAGGCTTTGTCGAGCACGGCGCGTTTGGCGTCCAGCAGGCCATTGCGAGCGGCTGCCGTCGCCAGGGCCAGCTG
>JAILZC010000166.1 GCA_023512665.1 Candidatus Bipolaricaulota bacterium
ATAATAGCCTTCTCTCGGTCGAGATAGTTCCCAAAGCCCCCCGCGAGGAAGACCCTATCTATATGAGTAACATCAAGGTTGAGCGATTTGAGCAAGATCAGAGTTCCCGCGTAGATCGCGGCTTTAGCCCGCAAGAGATTTTCGATATCTGCTTGGGTGATGACTATATCTTTCCCGGTGGCGGAACGCTGCGCCGGGACGACCACGAATTCCAAGAGCCCATCGCATTCTCGAATGCGCGGGCTAGATTCGGGGATGAGCCTCCCGGAACGATCAATAAATCCAGCTTCTAAAAGCCCCGCGACCAAATCTATCAGCCCCGAGCCGCAGATCCCCTTGGGCCGGACGTTGCCCACCGTCTTATAGAGGACGTTCCCATCGGGAGAGATCTGGACGCGCTCGATGGCGCCCCGGCTCGCCTTCATACCGCACTTGACCCCCGAGCCCTCAAACGCCGGCCCCGCCGACGCCGAACACGTCACCAGCCAATAGGAGCTATCCTCACGCCGCCCAATGACGATCTCCCCATTGGTGCCCACGTCTATCAGCATCACGGTCTTGTCGGATTCGTAGAGCCCTGTCGCTAAGACCCCGGCGGTGACGTCGCCGCCGACCCAGCCGCCAATAGCCGGAACGCAATAGAGCAACCCCCGGGGATTGATCTGAATCCCGACTTCTGCCGCACGCACCGGCGGGGGCGCCGTCGAGCACGACACATACGGATCACGCCGGATCGAGCTGGGATCAAGCCCTAGCAATAAGTGCATCATCGTCGTGTTGCCCGCGCAGGCGACCGCTAAGCAGTCATGGAGCGCGACCTGGTTGCGCTCCACCAGCGCCGTAATTAAGTTATTAATATCGTTGACGATGGTCTTCTGTAATTGCTCTAACCCGCCGCGCTCGGCGTAGATGATCCTGCGGGTGACCTCTTCGCCGTAGGCCCGCTGGGAGTTGTACATCGCCTCGGCGTCTACTGTCCGGCCCGTATTCAAATCAACCAAATGGGCCACGACGGTGGACGTCCCGACATCCACGGCGATCCCGTAAGCGCGCTGGGAGGTATCGCCGCCTTCAAGCTGTAAGACCTCGACAACGCCGCCGCGCAACCCCAGCGTCGCCGTTACTTCCCAGTGGTGCTGGCGCACGAGCTTGGGGAGCGCCCGCAGGACCTTCAGCCCCATCTGCATGATCGGGTAATCCCTGCACCGTAGGATCTCTCTATAGAGCCGTTGCTGGTCAGCCAAGTTATCGTGGAGCGTGGGCGGAGAGAGCTCCAGATAGAGCTTCTGCACCAGGGGCTCGTGCCTGAAAGAGATTTTTTCTTCCTGGTAGAGGGCGCGGAAGCGCTGCGCATCTATGTCTATTAAGATCTGGCCCTCCTCGGTGCGGGTCTCCGGAGGGACTTCGATCTCGACGTCGCCGAGGACCTTGGTCTGACAGGCAAGCACGTAGCCCTTCTGGATCTCATCGCGAGTGAGGAGCGTGGTCGGCGCGGCTTCTATATTGCCGTTCTTGACGACGACGCGGCAGCGGCCACAGATGCCGTCGCCGCCGCAGATGCTTGCCAACTCCACGCCGGCGGCTTTGGCTGCGGCTTGCAGCGTCACGCCGCGCTCCACTTCGACGCTCACCTCATCGGGACGGAACGTGACTTTGGGCATTCTTTCAACCCCTCCCCTGGCCCCCTCACCCCTCTGGCTCCCCTCTCCCTCGGAGGGGAGAGGGGATGGGGGTGAGGGTAGAGGCTAGGGGGTTAGGTCTTCATGGCTTCCATTCGTTTCGCAAATACGCAGGAATCCCTGCGGCTTCCTCCGGGCCGACCAAGACCTCCCATCCCCCTAAATCTTCGATCTCCCCCTTGAGGACCGCTACGAGCCCCGGTATGACTAACTTCTTGTGCGCGACCTGCTCCATGACCCCGTAGCCCTTCACAGCTTTGACGATGGCTTCAGCGGTGAGCTTGTCATCGGCGTAGGCGTTGAGCACGCCCAAGCCCCCGGTGTCCACTACGGAGATATACGCCGGGACGCGGCTGTTCTCGACCTCGCCCTCGACCGTAAAATACGTGAGCGCGAAGTTCGTCGTCACCAGCACCGGCGAGCTCGGCCCTGGCTCGCCGACCTTGTAGAGCTTTGCTTCCACAGCATTGGGTACTTGTGGGTCGGTGAAGATGTTCTGGCGCACTGTAAGAATGGGCAGGAGCTGCGCACGCTCCGCGCCATCCATCACGAGAACGCTTGCGTACTTGCACACCAACGTCGAGGCATACGCCGTCTCTACAAACGGATCGCTCCCTGGGAGGGAGACCATCACGGGGTAGCCCACAGCTCGAAAGTTCTTCTCTAAAGCGAGCCGACGGAGCTGCGTCAGTTTCGCCAAGCCATCGGCGAGCCCCCCAATCTCTGAGTGAAGCACGAGATCTTCGACGCCGAGCGATTTGATCTGCTGCGTCAGCTCCGCAAGCTCTTCTAATGTCTTTCCGTGCACCGCGAGCGGGCACTTGGATTCTTTGGCCAGCGCCGCGAATTCTCTAAAGTTCTCTTGTGTCGCGGCACAGAGCAACGGGCGCCGATCGGCACAGATCGCCAGAGCCGCCGTGAGCGCCTGTGGGTCTGGGCTGGACAAGATGAGCGCCAAGGGCGACTTCTCCGCAGCGAGCTTGACCGCTTGGGCGAATTTCTCTCTCTCTGAAGCCGTCTGCTCGACAGCGATAGCGTTGACGCCGATGAGCTGGCCCACGCGCACAAACTGTAACTGATTGATCTTCTCGATGCGCTGCGCGAGCTCGCTCTCTGGGAGATCGTCGCGCACGCGGATGGCGATCACCGTCGGATGATGGAACTTCTCTTCATGTCTGAACAGAACGGTCTCGCCACCAAGCTTTAAGGCGCGATCCCCCGCGCCCAAAGTGACCGTGCGCATTGGGGGAGCTTGCGCCTCCGAGAGCGCGGCCTTGGCCTCCGCCGAGACGTGTGGGCACTGCTCCAGCCCGACTTTCTTCGCCGCGACCTGCATGGCGAATGCCATACAAGTTGGGAAGTTGCAGTCCCCGCAGTTGGTCTTGGGCAGATGCTTATAGATCTCTATCCCTGTGAGTTTGGCCATAGATGCTCAGCTCCTATTGCACGATCGGCTCCATCTCCAGCACGGGATGTCCCACGCGCTGCAAGAACTCCAGCAGCTCTTCGCTCGTCGTGGCGTCTTTTTCGGTGGCGATCTTGTCGAAGAGCTCGGGCATCCCGATCTCCTCTAAACGTTTCTGCAAACGCTCTTTGATCTCTTCTTTGAGCTCGCTGGGCATCCAGACCAATCGCTTGATGCCCCCCTCAGCGCTGATAAATTTCTCGCTGGTGAGATAGAGCTTGCCTACGCCCAAAAAGCCCGGCGTCTGCACGCCGCCGCCCACTTCCCCAGCCATCGTCGAGAAGGTCATGCCGATGGGCGTCTCGCCCTGGTACTCGCGGCTGGCGACCATCACCCCGTTCGTTTCGGGCAAGACCGCGACGATGCACTCGAAGCACCCGCAGCTCGTCTGGGGGTCTTGCATAATAGAGTACATCGAGACTTTCTCTAAGTTCCCGTTGGATGCTCCTCGCACATACTCGTTGACCCCCTGCCACTCGCCCAAGACAGGGTCGAGGCAGACGCCCTTAGGCACGGGTTTGTTGGGGCCGTGCGGGTCCATCTCATACGACGCCCCGCAGTCGAGCCACGTGTACGCACCTGTCT
>JAILZC010000017.1 GCA_023512665.1 Candidatus Bipolaricaulota bacterium
CGGTCACTTCCCGGACCAAGCGCCACTTGCGGGCGGTGGGGAACGCCGCTCCCCCCCGTCCCCGAAGCCCCGCCGTCGCCAGCGGGTCTTTCACCCCCTCGACCAACAGATCACTGATCGCTCGATCTATCCGAATAAGCTCAGAATACGCCATTGCTACTGCGTCGCTCACCCGATCGGGGGACTCGTCGGTAGCTAGCTTGATCAAGAGATCAACGTAGACGCTCTGGATCGCCCGTTGGAACGAGTCTGTGGGGGCTTTCTTGCTCAGCACGTCAGCCCAGATCGCGTCGGTAAAGCTTATAAAGTGCTCAGCAAGCGTGTACGGGTTCTCTTCGTCGGAGCGATAGGCGTTGTCGCGGATGCGCAGCAGGCGCTCCGGCCAGAACGCCACCGTCAAGACCGAAGCCCGCATCCCTGTGATCGAGTCGTGAATGGGGAAATGAAAGCGCAACCCATACTGCCAGCTTGAAGCCCAGTCCCACCAGCGTTCGCGCGGCATCTTGTCCAACAAGTGTTTGGGGAAACGCTTCGGGATTTCTGGACTGAACGCATCGAGCACGAAGCGCAGCGCGCGGCGCTGCTGCTCCGCAGGGAGAACTTTCAACGGCGTGAGCACGTCACCCTTGTGCGCGCGGGTCACTGACATCCCCCCCAGAGCTTTCACATAGCTGATATACCCGCGCATCTGCTGATAGAGCAGGACGTTCACCGCACTGCGCAGCGGCCAATACTCAGCATCCTCGGCGATCACGCGCTCTTCGAGCCCTGGCCAGAGCCGCTCCACCAATCTCTGCAGGTCTGTGTAGTACGCGATGGGATTGTCGCTCAGGTCCCACTGGGTGATCGCGGGATCGAGCGCGTAGGGGTAATTCCACGCGTCTTCATCAGTGCCGTAGAGATGCTCGCGCTCGCCGTGTCGCTGGGCGATCGCTTGGAGTTCGGGGTGCGGCTGGAGCGTTTCGTTGCCCACGGGCTTGTAGCCCCATTGAATGGCCCAGATGTCATAGGGGCCCACGGTCGAGCTGTAATACTCCCCTTGGTGCTCGTGATCCGACGCGATATTCGGGGGATTATAGTCCATCACCGACGCGGTGATCCCGTGCTTTTGAGTGAAGCTTGGGTCATGGAGCTTCTCAAAGGGGGTGGCGAAGCTTGCTTTGAAGTTATGGCGTAGCCCCAGGGCGTGCCCTACTTCATGCATAGTGAGCTCGCGCAGCGCCTTCCCGATGTACTCCAATGGTATCGGGCCGCCGGGAGCTGCACGGCCATCAGCTATGAGCGTCATGTTTAGTAACGCTATATGGGGCGCCATGCCCGCTTCGTAAGCGCAGAGCTTGCCCACGTCGTTGGGGTTGAAGAGCCGTGCTAGCTCGCGAGCTTGCTCCTCGTGCTCTATGAACGCTGTGGGGCTGTCCACCATGCGGAGATACTCGTTGGTGAGCGAGCGCACCCAATCAGCTGTAAAGAGAATATCCGCGTTCAGAATCTCCCCAGAGCGAGGGTCTACATCTGAGGGACCAATCGCAAAGACCGAGGAGACCGAGGGCATCCAGCGGATCGTCGAGTACCGAGCATCGCCGGGGTCCCAGTTGGGATCGTTGGGCTGGTCGAGCGCGAGAATGGCGTTCTTGAACCCCGCGGCTTCAAAAGCCTTGTTCCACGCCTCGACCCCTTCTTTGATGTATGGCCGAAACTCTTTGGGGATAGTGTTCTCCAGATAGAAGATAATCGGCTTGATGGGCTCCGAGAGCGGGGCGTAGGGGTCTTTCTTCTCCAAGCGCCAGCGATTGATGATGCGAACGGAGTTCGTTGGCTCGGTCTGGCGCTCGTAGTCTTTATACGTCGTGACGAAGTACCCCACGCGGTCGTCGGCCAGTCTCGGTTTCATCGGCTCTTCGGGGAGCGCGAGCACGCTGTAGTGCAGCGCGATGGGGAGAGTCTTTTCGTCTGGGAGAATCGCGAAGATTCTCTCCGGGACGTTCGTCAGTGGGGCCAACGCTGCGAACATCAAGTCGGCTTCGATCTCGACATTTCTGGGAAACCCCTTCACAGACGAGATCGTGGAACGAGTGGGGTCGAGCCGGAAGCCCGTCTTGAAGATCGCCGGCAGATAGTCCGCTAAGTTGGGCCAGTCCGAGACGAAGAGCCCCGTAGCGTCAATCAAGTACCGTCCGGCAGCGTCATCGCGGGCGACGATCGAGAACGAGCGACGCACCGAGTCGCGGAAGCCCAACTGCACCATCTTCTCCAGTGGGGTTCCCGGAGCAGCTCGAAAGTACGGATTGCGCGTGAGCAGCTCGATCTTGTCGTTACGCAGCCTGAACTGCAACAGATCCGAATCGAGCGGGTAGCCCGTCAAGAGGAACGACTCGCCGATACCGCGAGCCATCTGGACTACGACCAGAAAATCTTTGCCGAAGTGACTTTGGGTGACTTCAAAGTAAAGCGTGCCGTCTCTCTTAAGATACGCGTTGAAGAACCCGGGGATAGCCTTCATCTCGGCGGTGAACGCTTCGATGGGGCCTTTGGCCGGGGCTTCCTGGGAGACGAGGGAATAGTTCAACGCTATGGCCGATAGAACTAGTACGATCCCGAATCCGAAAACTTTGCGAGCGCGCATATCGCTCCTCCTTTTCCACTCACCCCTCTGTTCCCCTCTCCCTCAGAGGGGAGAGGGGGCTGAGGGTGAGATCTCAAAGCGATATTGTAAGAGAAATCGTCGCTGCGCGCTAGCGCCTTGACGCAGTGGCTCAAGCAGCGTAGCATAGGTATCAGCGATGATGAAGATCAGGCGTTCTCCTTCGACTGAGCGCGGTACAGCAACGTATGAAGCGTTGTTGCGTGCTGGCGCCAGCGTCTTTAGTCGTCGTGGCTTCCGTCAGGCGAGTGTTGCTGAAATCTGCCGACGCAGCCGCGTCGCCAACGGCACGTTCTATCAGTACTTTCCCGATAAAGAACAGCTCTTTCTCACGCTCATCGAGCGCCTGACCCATCATCTCCAGATGCGTCTCAAGGCGAGTGTCGTTCCCACAGCCCCAGCCATAGAGCAACTTCAGTCAGCTCTGCGGACCCATCTCAAGTTCATTGATTCTCAGACTGCGCTCTATCGGGTCTTCCGCGAGGCGGAGTTCATCCACACGGGACTTCCCAAACGGCTCTATGGCCAGCTCGCCCAGTTCTATCAAGAGATTCTCCAAACCGGGCAAAGCCAAGGGCAACTCCGTCGTCTCGATCCAGAGACTGTTTCATTTTCTCTCATTGGGATGGCTGAGTTCCTCGCACTGCGGTATATCTTCTGGGGGCGTGGACTTCCCCCGCGCGTCTGGAGCACTCTCGCCGATCTTATCGCTCATGGCATAAGCACTCAGCAGCCGATCGCTCCAGGGGAGCCATCTCCCTCGCCAATGCCAGACACACACATTGCGGAGCCCTCCCAAGGACAACAGACACGGGCGCGTCTGCTAGAAGCAGCTGAAGAAGAGTTCGGGCAGAAGGGCTTCTACGAAGCCCAGATCGTGGACATCACGCGACGCGCGGGCGTGGCCCACGGGACGTTCTATACGTACTTCCCCAGCAAAGAGGCGATCTTTGTCGAGCTCGTTCGCGAGATTAATGCCCAACTGCGGGCGCGGTTGCGCGCGGCCATCGCGGGCTTGCAAGACCGTCGCCAGATTGAGTGTGCGGGTTTCCGCGCGTTCTTCGAGTTCATCCACAAGCACCCCAAAGCCTATCGTATCGTGCGAGAAGCCGAGTTCGTCGGCTCACCCAAGAATGCTGCCGGACGATGGTATTACGAGCGGCTCGCCCAAGGGTATATCCCGGCGCTGGAGGACGCTATCGTCGCCGGTCAGATACGCGCGCTTGACCCCGAGGCCCTCGCCTACGCCCTGATGGGAATTGGACACTTCATCGGGATACGCTGGGCCCTCTGGGAGCAGCGAGCCGTCCCCAATTCCGTCTTTGAGAGCATGATGGACTTCATTCTCCACGGCCTGATTCCACTTGACAGACAAGGGTCTTTAGATTCATAATAATATGAGAGCTGAATCATATATCACAAAACGGGGGGCGCGATGCCCACAGCGCACGTCAACGGGGTGAAGCTCTACTACGAGACACATGGGCGGGGGGAGGCGCTGCTCTTGATTGCGGGGATTGGCTATGGCACGTGGCTGTGGGCCAAGCAGATCCCGGAGCTCTCCAAAGATTTTTCTCTCATCGCGTTTGACAACCGCGGCGTGGGGCGCTCCGACAAGCCCGATAGCGAGTACACCGTCTCACTTCTGGCAAGCGACGCCTATGAGCTGCTGCGTGCGCTGAACGTGGAGCGAGCTCATATCTTGGGGATCTCTTTGGGGGGATTCATCGCGCAGCAGCTTGCGCTCGATCACCCGGAGATTATCAATAAACTTATTCTCTGTTCGACGTCGTTTGGGGGGCCCAATATGATCCTCCCCAAGGGAGAAATCCTACAGTTTATGGCCTTTGGCGCCGGAAAAGAGACGTTTCAGCGCGGGCTGGAGCTGGCGTTCTCCCCAGAATACTTGGCAAAAAACCCCGTCGCGCAGATCACCGCGCCGATTCGCCGCAACCCCCAGCCGCGCTATGCGTATCTGCGCCAGTTCATGGCCCCGATCACTTTCAATGGCGAGCCCTATCTGCATAAGCTCACCATGCCGGTGCTCGTCATGGCCGGCGAGGCCGATCGCGTCGTTCCCGTCGAGAATAGCCGACTCTTGGCAACTCGGCTTCCCAACGCTCGACTCGTCACATTCCCCAACGCTGGGCACCTCTTCGTGGTCGAGCGCGCTGACGAAGTCAACAGAATTATTCTAGACTTTCTGAAAGGGGGCTCTTCCCATGCGTGACTATGAGCTCTCGTGGGTCGGAGATTGGTCTGGGCGTCGCGCCATGCTCACCCCGACGCGCGAAGCCCTCTACGATGCTACGGAGAACCGGCGCTTCACGTATGCTGATCTCGATGAGCGGGCCAACCGCGTGGGCACGTATCTGATAGAAAAACTGAACTTACAGAAGGGCGACGTCGTCTCGTTCCTCTCGCGCAATCGCGTTGAGCCTATAGACCTCTACTTTGCCACGGGCAAGATCGGTCTGATCTTAGCCCCGCTCAGCTAAAGGCTCGGCGCCCCGGAGCTCAATCATCTCTTGTCGCGAATTCGCCCCAAAGCGTTCTTCTACGAAGAGCACTTTCAATCTCTCGTCGCGAAGCTCGAGTTCCCCGATTCGGTCAAGACGAAGATTGCCTTCGGCTCTAGAGATTCACAGTACGAGCGCGTCGTGCTCCAGACATCTCCCAAGTCCGTCAATCGCCCCAAATCCATGAACGATATACACTTATATATTCACACCGGGGGCACGACGGGACTGCCCAAGATCTGTCTTATCAGCTATCGCCAGATGCTCTGGAACTCCTTCAACATCCTAGTCTCTGGGGGAGGGCAGCACGGCATCAATCAAAAAGAGCTTCTGACTTTCCCACTCTTTCACATCGGCGGTTGGAACACCGTCACGCCCGTCTTTCACATCGGGGGGCACGTCACGATGATTCGCGAATTCAACCCCGATCTTATTTTAGAGCTAATCGAACGCGAGAGAATTACGCACTTTGGCGGCGTCGAAGCGATGCTGCGGATGATCGCCAAAAGCCTGCGCTTCGCCCAGACGGATCTCTCGTCTTTAGAGTATATCTCATCAGCAGGGGCGCCGTGCTCTGCGGAAGTGATGCGCCCCTTCTGGGAGCGCGGCATCCCTCTCACCCAGTCCTATGGGCTCACGGAGGGAGGGCCATCGAACTTCTTCTTCGTCCCTGTAGGGCGCGATTGGCAGACTATTAAAGAGAAATCTCAGAGCATCGGGTTCCCCATGTTTCACTGTGAGTACAAGATCGTTGACCCCAAGACGGGACAACCCGTCGCGGTGGGGGAGATGGGCGAGCTGTGGTTCCGCGGGCCCCATACGTTTGAGGGCTATCTCAATGATCCAGAAAAAACTCAAAAAGTCTTGGACAGCGAGGGCTGGGTGCATTCGGGGGATTTAGCCCGCCAAGACGAAGAAGGCTTCGTCTATATTATGGGCCGCGTGGACGATATGTATATCTCTGGGGGCGAGAACATCTGCCCTGAAGAAGTCGAGCGGGTGGTGGTGCAATATCCGGGGATCGCCCAAGTTGCCGTCGTGGGCGTCCCTGATGAGCAGTGGGGCAAGGTGGGCCTAGCAGCAATCGTGCTCAAGCCAGGGGTATCCGTGAGCGAGGACGAACTGAAGAAATTCTGTCGCGAGCAGCTTGGGGGCTTCAGGGTACCTAAGTATTTTAAGTTCGTGACGGAGCTGCCCTTAAGTGGGCCGGGCAAAGTCAACCGTAAGATCTTACGAGAGAAATTCTTAAAGGGGGAACTATGAAGCGTCTGGAGAACAAAGTGGCGATCATCACGGGATCGGGTCGGGGGATCGGGCGCGAGACGGCGTTGCTCTTTGCGCAAGAGGGCGCTCGCATCGTGGTCAGCGATATTGACTCAGCAGCGGGAGAGCAGACAGCGACGGAGATTCGCAGGGCTGGCGGTACAGCGATCTTTGTCCGCGCTGATGTCTCCCAGAGAGCCGATGCCCAAGTGCTCGCAGATACTACAGTAGGCGAGTTCGGACGCATTGACATCTTAGTCAACAACGCGGGAATTCTCCGAGATGCGACGCTCTTGAAAATGACCGAAGAGCAGTTCGATCAAGTGATCGCAGTCAATCTCAAGGGAGTCTTCAACTGCACCCAAGCGGTCGCGCCGGTTATGATCCAACAGGGGCAGGGCAAGATCATCAACGTCAGCTCCGTGGTCGCGCTCTACGGGAACTTCGGGCAGACCAATTACGTCGCGGCCAAATCCGGGGTGATCGGGATGACGAAAGTATGGGCGCGGGAGCTGGGGCGCAAGGGCATCTGCGTCAATGCCGTCTGTCCGGGGTTTATCTCGACGGAGATGGTCAAGAGCGTTCCTGAAAAGATCTTATCAGCGATGAAGGAGAAGGTCCCGCTGGGGCGCCTAGGCGAGCCAAAAGAAGTCGCGCAGCTCTTCCTCTTCTTAGCATCAGATGAGTCTAATTATATCAATGGCGCTGTGATCAGCATTGATGGAGGGATTACTGTCTAACTATGAAGAGCCGGTATGCTAAGATCATCGGGACGGGGCACTACGTGCCAGAGAAAGTCGTCACCAACGCCGAGATGGACGCGCGATACCCAGAGTATCAGGCGCAGAAGGGGTATCCATTGAGCCAGTGGCTCGAATCCAACGTGGGCATCAAGGAGCGACGCTTTGCAGCTCCTGACCAAGCAGCTTCAGATTTAGCTGCCGAAGCCGCGCGCGCTGCCTTGGCTAAAGCCCACGTCCAGCCCGAAGAGCTTGATCTCTTGATCGTTGCGACAGACACGCCCGATTATCTCTCCCCAGCGACCGCGAGCGTCGTACAGCACAAGATCGGCGCGGTCAACGCCGGGGTCTTCGACGTCAATAATGCCTGCGCAGCCTCGGTCACAGCGTTGATCATCGGCAGCAAATTCATCATGACTGAACAGCACTATAATACTGTCCTCGTGGTCGGCACCTACGCCATGAGCAAGTTTATCAACTGGGCCGACTACAAGACGGCGACGGTCTTCGCCGACGGGGCTGGAGCAGCAGTACTGCGCGTCGCCGATGAGCCGGGCCTCTTAAGTTCCATCATCAAGGGCGACGGGCAGTATCACGACTACATGGGAATCTACGTGGGAGGCTCGTACAAGCCTCCCACACCGGAGCGCCTGGAACGCGGCGAACACTATATCGTCTTTGCCAAACGCTTCCCACCGGAGTTCAACGCGACCCATTGGCCCAAGCTCGTCACGAAGGTCGTCGAGGACGCTGGGTACAGAATATCTGACATAGACCGGATCTACTTCACCCAAGTCAATCTCAGCACGATCAAGACCGTGATGCAGGCGCTGGGGCTGCCGGTAGAACGAACCCATTGGGTCATGGACAAGTGGGGGTATACAGGGTCCGGGTGTGTGCTCATGGCCCTTGACGATCAGATTGAGCAATGTCGCGGCCCCAAGGCCGGAGACTTAATTGTCTTCTGTACTTCTGGGGGCGGAGCGGCGATGGCCGCGGCGGCGTTCTTGTGGTGACCTATGCCGAAGACGCGAGTGAATGGCATCGAGCTCTATTACGAGCTGCACGGCAAGCCGACAAAGGAGACCGTGCTTTTTGCCAACGGTGTCCTCGCCGATACCAGAAGCTGGGCAGGCCAGCTGCAGGCCTTTGCAGAGTATACTCTTCTGCTCTTCGATTTTCGCGGGCAAGGCCGCAGCGACAAGCCAGAAGGGCGATATTCTATGGAAGGTCACGCTACCGATGCCGTCGGGCTTTTGGAAACCCTGGGGATCGAAAGGGTTCATTGGGTCGGCGTCTCGTATGGGGGAGAGGTCGGCCTGATCGTGGCAGCGCGATACCCCGTTGCGAGTTTGACGGTAGCTGCCTCGGTCAGCCATATTGAGCCCCCACTGAAGAACAGAATAGATCGCTGGATCGCAGCTGCCAGCACAGCTGATCCTGAGCGCTTCTTCGACGAGACCGTCACGGATATCTTCTCTCCGCGCTTCCGTGCTCAAAACCCTCAATTTCTGGAGCTCGTGCGCCAGAGCTACAAATCCTTGGACTACGGCGCTACCGTCCGGTTGCTAGAAGCTTTTCAGGGGCTGAACATCACACCAGAGCTGCATACGATCTCAGCCCCAACGCTGGTGCTCTGCGGTGCTGATGACCAGCTGAAACCGGTAAGCTATTCGCGGATCATTCATAGCGCGATTGCGCACTCACAATTCGTTGTGATCCCTGACTGCGGCCACGCCCTGACGTTCGAGCGGCCCCAAGAGTTCAATGACCGTGTGATAAACTTCTTAGCAGCGCAAAGGGTGCAGGTATGATCGAGCAATATATCGTTCTCGGCTTGGTTCAAGGGAGCCTCTACGCCCTCATGGCGCTGGGGATGGTCTTGATCTTCAAGACGACGGACGTGGTCAATTTCGGGCAGGCGGATATGACGATGTTCAGCGCCTACGTGGGGTTCACGCTATTAGTGGGGCAGGGGTGGCCCTTCTGGGCAGCGTTGCCTGTCGTGATTGCTTTTGGCTTTCTGTTAGGGGTGGCTGTCGAGCGTTTGGCGCTGCGCCCGGCCAAAGAAGCGCCCGTGGTGAGTCTCTTGATCGTGACCCTTGGGGTGGCGCTGATGCTCAATGCGTTAGCGAGCTGGATCTGGGGGTTCGATCCCAAGTCCCTGCCCTATGCGATCAGCGGCCCGCCGTTGGTGCTTGGGAATATTATTATCACGCGGCACGATCTGGTGGTCTTCGGCACGACGATCGTGCTCAGTTTAGGGTTCTTTGCGCTCTTAAAGTTTACGAAGATCGGGACAGCGATGCGCGCGGCTGCCCAGAATACATTGGGGGCGCAGCTTCTGGGCATCCCTGTCTTCAGAATCAATATGTTGAGCTGGGGGCTTGGGGTGGCGTTGGGGGCTGTTGCTGGGG
>JAILZC010000167.1 GCA_023512665.1 Candidatus Bipolaricaulota bacterium
CCTGATGACCCAGCCTGGGGAGACCACGGGGTTCACTGCCAAAGATCATCTGCGAGCGTTGGGCGACTATCTCGATTTGAGATCACTAGATTTTGTCGTGCTGAACAAGCAGCCGGTGCCGGAAGGGCTGCTCGCTCAATATGCCCAAGAGGGGTCCGTCCCCGTCGCAGACGACTTGTCCGAGCCCAACGAGTGGGGCATCGTAGTCATTCGCGCTGATCTTCTGGAGATCGTGACGCTGCCGCGCTGGCCGTCGGACACCCAGGCGCCGACGGTCAAGCACAATGCCAAAGAACTGGCGCGCGTGATCGCCGCGTGCGTTCCTGATCTCTTTCAATCGTGGATTCGCTGGTGAGCGAACGAGAGCACAAGAAGGAGGAGAGAGCTATGAAACGCTATCGGTTGCGCATCCCTGGCCCGATTGATCTTGAGCCCGAAGTGTTAGCGTTCATGAGTGCGCCGCTCCGAGCCCACTACGGGCACGACTGGGTCGAGCTCTATACCGAGACGTTGACGTTGCTCAAGCAAGTCTGGCAGACTAAAGAAGCGAGCGTCTTTCTGATGCCTGGGCCAGGGAGCGTCGGCATGGAGGCAGCCATAGCGAGCCTCTCCGGAGATACCCATAAGCTGCTCGTGCTGACCAACGGGTTTTTCGGAGAGCGCTGGGTGACGATAGCTCGATCATATTCGTCGCGGGTCTCGGTGCTGGAGGGCACGTGGGGCCGGGCCTTGGACGTGGACGCTGTCGAGCAAGTCCTCAAGCGCGAGCGAGATATTCGCGCCGTCATCATGGTGCACGGCGAGACGTCTACGGGAGTGCTCAACCCGTTGAGGGAGATCAGTATGCTCTGCGAGAGATACGGAGCGGTGCTGGTCGCCGATATGGTAGCGACGCTTGGGGGAACGGAGATCGCGCTGGACGACTGGCACATTGGGATCGGGGTGAGCGCCACTCAGAAGTGCTTAGAATGTCCGCCAGGGTTGGCCCCGGTCGCGGTCAGCCCGCACGCCTGGGAGCTGATCGAGCGCAGCAAGGGGCCGGGATGGTATATTAATCTGCGCACGTGGCAGCACTTCGCACGCGAGTGGGGCGACTGGCATCCCCATCCCGTGACCCTGCCCACGGGCTTGACCCAAGCCTTGCGCTACAGCCTCACGACTATCTTAGACGAGGGACTCTCTCAGCGCTGGGCGCGCCATTGGGAGATCGCAACGATGGTGCGCACGACTCTCGCCAAGCTAGGGTTTGAGCTTTTCGTCTCAGATGCCCGCGAGGCGATGAACACGGTCACGGCGGCCAAGGGCCATCCGCAACTGCCCGCTACAGCGTTGATCCGCGCTTTGAAAGAGAAGCATCGGATTCTCATCGGGGGCGGGATCGAGAGACTATCCGGCCAGATCTTTCGCATTGGGCACATGGGGCCGACGGCGACCCGCGAGGCGATGGTGCCGACGCTGCTGGCCATCGAAGACGTGCTGCGCTCGGCGGGCGTCGCTGGCCCTGTCGGCGACTGAAGTCGCTGAAGTGCAAGGGTGCTGAAGCACGCTGCACCCCTCTCCCTGTGAAGGGAGACACTGGATGCGACCACGGTGCTAATCGAAGCCCTGGCCGAGTGGGAGCCCAAATCGGCCTGCTCACAGAAGCCCTTCTAGAGCCTTGGGATTGAGGACCTCTAGGGTGCGGCCGTGGTGTCTGATCCAGCCGCGCCGCTCCAGATGCTTCAGCAACCGACAAGTGTGCTCTACGCTCAGACCCGCCAACGCGGCTAGCTCCCCTAGCTTCAGCAAGCTGTTGCCAGAGTTATTGAGCAATAACCGCGCCAGTCGCTCCCGCGCTCCGCGGCCAAGGGTCTCCACCAGTCGCCTCTCTAGCTGCACCAGTACCTGGGCTTGCGCCTTCAATAGCCCTAGACCCGGCAGCAGCGCGAATTCCTCGCGGGCAACGAAATAAAGTCGGCTGTCCTCCAGCGCGTAGGCCGCATAGCCCATATGGTGTTCAATAAGTGCTTCTGTCCCTAGCAAAACCCCTGGACCTTCCAGCACAGCCAAGAGTTGACAGCGGCCGTTGCGTGTCCGTCGCCAGAGCTTCACCGCTCCCATGCATAAGCAATAGAATCCGAAGGCGGGATCGCCCAGGGGATGAGCGGCAGCCCCGTTTTTGTGGATGGAAAGTTGATCGGAGCTATTAGCATGGCGGCGGCCTGGGCGGTCCCGCAGGACGCTCTCGCCTTAGTGACCCCGATCGAGAGCATGTTGGAACTCCTGAAAGGCGGTCAAGCCCTCCCCACAACGCACCCTGAGACGATTCCGGTCAGATCTCGCTCCGGACGAATCCGCGAGCTGCGCTTTGTGTCGGCCTTGCCTCCCCCTTCGGAACTAGCGAATCAAGCTCAGACTCTATTCGCACGCAAGGTGCAGAACTTGATCTTCGTCTCCGGCCTGCGCGCGCGGGGCTTTGCCCTGCTGGTTGCGGGCCCGAAACGCGACGATGTCCTGGCCTCGCAACCGACCACAGAGCTTCCGTTACCTATCTCCCTCGAACAAATTGGTCGCTTCCGTCTCGGCAATGAAGGGCTGACCTTCTTGGAGACCGGGGTGGCGGGCAGTCGCTGGCAGGCCACTCGGGATCTGAGGCCCGGCAGCGCTTTAGCCGTGCTGCTCAGCAAAGGGGATGTCACCCTCACCTCCATCGGCACCGTCACTTATGTGGAAGACAAGAAGATACTTGCCTTCGGCCACCCATTCTTGTTCAAGGGCCCATCACAATACTTCCTAACGGGTGCTTTCATCTACACGACATTTAGAACATTGCAGGTCCCCTTCAAGTACGGGGCGCCCGATGCAGTCGTGCTGGGCACGATTCGGGAAGATCGCGCCCAAGGGATTGCGGGGGTCTTAGGGGCGGAGCCCGAGCAAGTCGCGCTGAAGATTCGTGTTCGAGATCGGGATCGCCGGATGGAGAAGAATTTCACCATGGACGTGGTCGAGATGGCGGACTTACTGCCCTCGCTTGTGCTGTCCACAACCACGAACGCTTTGGATCTGGCACTCAATCGGGTGAGTGGTGGGACAGTGAGAGCAAGCTATACTGTCCGGCTGGTGAGGGACGGCACCCCGCTCAGCGTCATCCGGCGCGATATCTTCTTTGAATGGAAGGATATAGCGCTAGCGCCGGGATTGCAGCTGGCGCAGATCATCGCCAATTTGGCGTTAAATCCCTTCCAGCGGGTGGACCTCAAAGAGATCATAGTAGACCTTGAGTTCACCGAGGAGCCCAAGGTTGCTGAGATCGTGGCTTTGGAGACGGACAAAGAGACTTACAAGCCCGGCGAAGAAGTGCGCTTCAAAGTGATTTTGCGGCCCTTCCGCGGGGCACAGTTCGTGCAAGAGGGGGCTCTGACTCTCCCTGAGGACCTGAAGGGAGACACGGTGACGTTGCGGGCGGTAGGAGGTCGAGAGGAGGAGCGACGGGGCATCACCAGCATCGAAGAGCTGGTCAAAGCGATCTCCGAGAGCAAGTCTAACGGCCACATCACCATTGAGGCTGGCCCAGCTGTGGTCAAGTTGCAGCTGGAGTGGTTTGTCAAGGGCAGAGCCAGCAAGCCAATCAAGATCCAAAGGGGGTGAGAGATGACTGAATAAATGTCAAAAGTAGAAGAGGCAGAAAGAATTTGCGATAACTCTTACACAAAGAGGTGAATAAGAAATGGC
>JAILZC010000168.1 GCA_023512665.1 Candidatus Bipolaricaulota bacterium
CTGAAGCGCCTCCTTCTGGCCAGGCGCCGGCGCGCCGCTGAACGTCAGGCCGGCGACCACGAGCCCCTGCGCGCCGCCCTGCTCGACCAGCGCGCGGATCGGCACCTCATCGGCGCCCGGGTAGGCGTAGACCACGTCCACGCGCGGCAGCGTGGCGATGGCGGTGATGTCGAACTCCGAGCCGGCGGTGTGGCGGCGGCGCGTGCTCCGGTAGAAGGTCACGCCGTCCTTCTCGACGTAGCCGAGCGGGCCGACGTCGCGCGTCTTGAAGCCGCCCCAGCGCCCGCTCGTCTTCAGCACCTCGCGCGCCGGCAGGATGGTCTCGTCCATCACCAGCAGCACGCCCTGGCCGCGCGCCTGCGGGGCGATCGCCACACGGGTGGCGCAGACCAAGTTGTAGTCGCCGTCGTTGCCGATTGTGCCGTGCGGTCGCTGCGAGCAGACGACCACGATCGGCTTCTCGGTGCGGATGGTCAGGTTCAGGAAGTACGCGGTCTCCTCGGCGGTGAAGGTGCTGCGCGCAAAGGCGCGCGGGGTCTCACCTGCCTGCACCAGTTCGGCGTGTAGACTTTCGGCCTGGGCGTCCAGCTCGCGCAGCACCGCGAAGAGCCGCCGCGCGTAGTCTTTCAGAGACTGGGGCATCTGCACGACGACCAGACTGCGTCTGGACTGTATATCTTCGCCGGCCAATGGCCGGCGAAGGTGAAGGTCAAGCGGAGCTTGCCGCTGCACCAGCACACCGACGCGCTGACCAGAAAACCTCTCTATAACAGCTTCGGCCATCCCCCGCTCGACGAGCAGCACTCTCGCTTTGGGGGCATAGTGCCGATAGCGCGTCCCTGGGGATCGCTTCGCCGCTTCTGATGCTGAAGAGTCGAGCAGGCGCACCTCGCCCAAAACCTCGCGCAGCTCTTCGAGGGTGACCCCACCGGGACGCAGCACCATCGGTGGGTCTTGAGTCAGATCTAAGACTGTAGACTCGACGCCGATGGGTGTGGGGCCGCCGTCTAAGATCAGATCAATCCGCCCGTTCAAATCGTCCCAGACGTGCTGCGCCGTGGTGGGGCTGGGGCGCCCGAATCTGTTGGCCGACGGCGCGGCGATGGGGACTCCGCTCCGCTCGATCAGCGAGCGGGCGACGGGATGGGCAGGGGCGCGCACTGCTACTGTATCCAATCCCCCCGCCGTGACGGTGGGGACTCTGTCGGTCTTGGGCAAGACGAGCGTGAGCGGGCCGGGCCAAAATCTTTCTGTCAAGTCCCAAGCTTGCCGAGGAATATGCCGCGCCAAGAGAGAGAGCTGCTCGGCATGAGCAATATGGACGATCAGAGGGTCATCGAAGGGGCGCTCTTTGGCAGTGAAGATCTTTCGGACGGCGTCCTCGTTGAGAGCGTCAGCTCCTAGGCCGTAGACGGTCTCGGTGGGGAAGGCTACTACCCCCCCAGAACGAATGATCTGGGCGGCGCGCTCGATGGCCGCAGCGTCGGCGGAGAGAATTTCAGTGCGCACACGCCGATTATAAGCAATCTGCTGTCAGCCTGCAGCTCAAAGCTCATTGGTGCAATCTCTTTGGGCGCGCGTGCGCGAGCAACACCTGCACCCCGCGCTCCCCAAGACGCCTCTCCAAGAGCTTTTTCAGCTCTTCAGCAGAAATCTGCTCCATGTGAATCTCATCTATCGCGTCTGGGCCGCAGGCCTCGACCAACGCCCGCACTCGCTCCAGCCCCGGAATCGGCTTGGCCCCCGGTGTCATCGCCGAAGATTTATTGTACAGAACTATCACCAAAAGATTGTGCTTGTACTCGACGGCGTTTAAGAGCTCCGTGACCCCTGAGTGAATAAACCCCGTGTCCCCGATGATCGCCACTCCCTTGCGCCCGGAGAGGCTCATCCCCGCTGCGGTCGAGATCGAAGTCCCCAGCGCATAGGCCGTGTCAATGATCTGTGGTGGAAAATATCCGTGCAAGATTGAGCAGCCTACGTCCCCAGCGACAAGATGCCCTTCGGGCAAGACTTCGTCTAGAACTTGGTAGAGCAGCTCGAAGCCCCCGCAGGGCAACTCTAAGATACCCCCGCTCACGTGGGTTGGAATGTCAAGATAGAGATCGCGTGGATCGCGCCCCCACGCCTCTGCGATGTGCTGGGCTTCGAGCCTCCCAACCCGCGGCAGGTGCCCCGTCAGCCGCCCAAAGACTTTTGTTTGCAGGCCATGCCGCGCCACCAGCGCGTTCACTGATTCTTCTAGAAGGGGCGCGATCTCCTCCACCACCAGCACACGATCTAAGCCCTTGAGAAAGTCCACAAGCTGACGCTCCGGCAACGGATGGGCATACCCCAACGCGAAGTGCTTCTCCTCCGTGACCAACGTCGAGACGAACCCACACGAGATCACCCCAGACCTGACCTCTCTTCTGCCCCTCACCCCTGCTCTCCCCTCTCCCTCTGAGGGGAGAGGGGACGGGGGTGAGGGTGCAGGGGGCCGGAGGGTTAGGTTGTGCAACGGAGAATCTTCAACAAGCTCGACGAGCTGGGGATAGATCTTGTGATAGTAATACTTATAGCGATCCAAGATGAGATTCTTCCAGGCGCGATCTCGGTCGAAGCGCGCCTCGACGGTGAGGGGCATCTCGCTGGGGCGGCCCTCGCCGTCTAACAGACGTCCGGTCACCTGCATCATCACCGGGATGCCCAAGGTCGCCGAGAGCTCCAGCCCTTCGATGGCCGCATCGCTGACGTACTGCGGGCCAGGGGGCGTCAGCACGGGGATATCGGTGAGCTTGGCGTACCAGCGGGAGTCCTGCTCGTTCTGGGACTTCGCCGCGCCGGGGTCGTCCCCGGCGATGAGTAAAAGACCTGCACCAATCCCGTGTGTCACGGCAGTAATCAACGGGTCAGCCAGGACGTTGACGCCCACTTGCTTGACAATGACGACGCTGGGCACGCCCGCGACAGAAGCGCCCAAGGCTTGCGCGAACGCCGTCTTCTCCTCGGTGCTGATCTCCATGCGCAGCCCCTGCTTGGCGCACTCATCTAAGAGCGCCGTAGCAGGATCGCCGTAGACTCCTGTGACGAGCGCGATCTTGTTCTTCTTCAGGGTCTGAACGAGTGCTTCTCTCGCTGTCTTCATCCTCATCACCCCTTCAGACTCTAACAGATTCAGCCCAAGACGTCAACAACGCTCTTGACGACTCTGGGACGTCCAGAGTATGATAGCGTGGGTGATCTCCATGAAGACGCTGACAGAGAAGATTCACGAGCTCCCACCGGAGTTCCAGCGCGAGGTCGAAGACTTTGTAGATTTTCTGCTGGAGAGAAAAGTTTCTCCTTCAAAAAGCCAGAGAAAGCTGCGCTTGAGCTGGGCTGGGGCGCTGCGCGAGTTCCGTGATCGCTTTACGGCTTTAGAGCTTCAGCAGAAGGCCCTTGAATGGTGGGGAGATTAATTAAATGTTCTTGATAGACACCAACGTCTGGCTTGAGCTACTCCTAGAGCAGGAGAAATCTGAGGAAGTCCGCCGCTTCTTTGAAAACGTAGAAGCGCAATTTCTGGCTATCACTGATTTCTCCCTCTATTCAATTGGGATCATCTTGACTCGCCTGAAGAAAGATGATGTTTTTGAAGATTTTCTGGGTGACACATTAGGAGAGGAAGGAATCGCTCAGATCCGTCTTGGTCGAAGGGATCTCCAGAAACTTCTAGCAGTCCGAAGA
>JAILZC010000169.1 GCA_023512665.1 Candidatus Bipolaricaulota bacterium
GTTCAGTATGGGGCGCAAGTGACAGCAGAACTGAAGTTCAAGCACAAGCAGCATGATCGGCGCGACCCGGAGCTTGAGGGCTTGGTCTACGTGCGGAATTTGCGCCTGACGGTGCTCAGCCAGACAGAGTGGACATTCTCTGGGGAGATCGTCTCGGCGCTGCACGTTGATCCGTAGAAGACCTAACCCCCTATCCCCCTTCCCGAAACGGGAAGGGGGACCAGGCTTCGCCTGGACCGTTTGTCTTGCCGCCGAAGGCGGCAAGGTGTACAGTCCAGACGAAGTCTGGTCAAATCCCCATTCTCTTGGCGATGATCTCGTACATCACCTCGGTGGTGCCCGCGCCGATCTTCCAGAGTCTTATATCCCTATAAAACCGGGCGATGTCGTACTCTTCGATGTAGCCGTAGCCGCCGTGAATTTGCAAGCACTCGTCGGCCACTTCACACGCGACGTCGGCGCAGAAGGCCTTGCACATCGAGACGATCGTCGTCGCGTCTTCGCCGGCTTCTAGTACCCGTGCGGCGTGATAGAGCAACTGTCGGGCGGCTTCGAGCTTGGTTTGGAGCTTGGCGAGCTTGTGCCGCGTGATCTGGAACTCTGAAAGCTTTTTGCCGAAGAGCTCGCGCTCTTGGGCGTAGCGAATGGCGTCTTCGAGGGCTTGCTGGGCCGACGACGTCGCGGCGACGCATGAGACGAAGCGCTCGTTCTGCAGCCCCTGCATGATATAATAAAAGCCCTGGTTCTCTGCTCCGATGAGATGTTCGGCGGGTACGGGGCAGTTCTCAAAGAAGAGCTCGCCGGTGTCGGAGGCGTGCATCCCCAGTTTCTTGGGGAGCTTTTGGATTTCAACCCCTGGGGTGCCCTTCTCGACGAGCAACAACGAGACCCCGCGATGGCCCGCCTTGGGGTCGGTCTTGCACGCGACAAAGAAGAGATCGCCGTTGAGGGCGTTGGTGATGAACGTCTTGCTCCCGTTGAGAATATAGTGAGTGCCCTTCTTGGTGGCGGTGGTCCGCATCGCGCCGAGATCGGAGCCCCCGCCGGGTTCGGTGAGGGCAATCGCGCCGACTTTTTCCCCACGGATCATCGCGGGGAGGAATTTTTGCTTGAGGGCTTCGGAGCCGTATTTATAGAGATAGGGCGAGGACATATCCGTATGCACCAAGAGGCTCATCGTCAGGCCACGGGAGCGACAGCGCCCCAGCTCCTCGCAGAAGACGACGGTGCTCCAGATATCGGCTCCGGCGCCGCCGTATTGTTCGTCGTAGCTGATCCCCAGGAAGCCCAGCTCGCCCATTCTCCTGTAGACGTCTTTGGGGAAGATGCCGGCGGCCTCCCACTCGTCCACGTGGGGGTTCAGTTCCTCTTCGACGAAGCGGCGGACGGCTTTGCGGAAGATGCGGTGCTCTTCAGAGAACGGGTAGTCCATCTTTCCTCCTAGCGGTCAGCGGTGTATTGTACCGAAAAGTCACTTGCCTAACCATTCTGAGCGTGAGATTCCACAATCCCGCAAGATGCGTCGTAGCAAATCCACACCAATCTCACTCTGATGTGGATTGGGCACACGAACCGTTTTATTATGCCGTCGCATGATTTGATGCTTACGGCCTGGGAAAGGCCCTACAAAGCCAAGCTCACGGAGCCTGCGGATGAAATCCTCCCGACTGACGGGTGCAAGGCGCCGGCTCATGCTGCGATCTGGTTGAGGTCAATCTTCGCCACCACAGGCAAGGGCAGATGGTGCTTCAGTCGGAAGAGCATCCATTCTTCAAGAACCTCTTGCAGCTCACGGCGACAGGCAGCGACACTCCTGGCAGAAGCCCACACGCCCTCAAAGCCCTCGATGTGCCCATAGACGGTGCCATCAGGCAGCGTCTCGAACTGGGCCTGACGCATGGCCGCCTTGATGTAGCTCGACAGAGTCATGGCCCTCTAGTTTATACTGACCTCAGCCCTCCTTCCAGGCTCTGCCCCTAGACGTTCTTCACCTCGTTGATGAGCTTGGTCAGCGACTCTTTCGCATCCCCGAAGAGCATCCGCGTCTTCTCGTTGTAGAAGAGCTCGTTCTCGATCCCCGCAAACCCCGGATTCATGCTGCGCTTCATCACGATGATCTGCTTGGCGTGGTCCGCATTGAGAATGGGCATCCCGTAGATGGGGCTGCTCTTATCGTAGCGAGCCGCCGGGTTGACCACGTCATTGGCTCCCAGAACAAGAGCCACGTCCGCTCGCTGAAACTCGTCGTTGATCTGGTCCATATCATAGAGCTGATCATACGGGACATTCGCTTCGGCGAGCAAGACGTTCATATGCCCCGGCATCCGCCCGGCGACGGGGTGGATCGCGTACTTGACGGTCACGCCGCGCTTGGCTAGCTCGTCGGCTAATTGTCTCACAGCGTGCTGGGCTTGCGAGACGGCCATCCCATACCCGGGGACGACGATGACCAAGTTGGCATAGGCCAAGAGGATCGCGGCCTCATCGGGCTGGATGGGCTTGACGGTCTTGGTCGCCGCCGTCGCCGATCCCGAACCGGCAGTCACCACGGCGCCAAAGGCCCCAAAGAGCACGTTGGTGATCGGGCGGTTCATAGCCCAACACATAATCTGGGTGAGGATGATCCCCGAGGCCCCGACCAACGACCCCGCGATGATCAGCGCGTTATTTTTGATGACGAACCCGGCCATCGCAGCAGCGATCCCCGACAGGGCGTTCAAAAAACAGATGACGACGGGCATGTCTGCCCCGCCGATGGGGATCGTAAAGAGCACCCCGAAGACCAATGCGGCCAAGACGAGATAGAGAAAGACCCACGGATGCCCAAAGTTGACGACCAAGAAGACCGCCGCCGCGACGATCGTCAGGAAGAAGATCAAATTAATAATATTTTGGAACGGATACGTAATCGGGCGCTCGTTGACGACTCCTTGGAGCTTCCCTGCGGCGATCATGCTCCCGGAGAACGTGATCGCTCCGACGATCATCGCGAGCATGATCGAGATCGAGACGTCGAGCGTCAGAGCACCGGGATTGGCAGCATATTTGAAGAACTCGGCGGCAGCGACGAGCGCCGACGCCCCGCCGCCAAAGCCGTTGAAGAGCCCGACCATCTGGGGCATGGCCGTCATCTGCACCGTGCGGGCCATCACTGCTCCCAGAGCTGAGCCGATCAGCGCCCCAACGAGGATGATCGTGTAATCTTTGAGCCCTGAGACAAAGAGCGTGGCTATAATAGCCACGAGCATGCCCAGCGACGAGAGGATATTGCCCGCGCGGGCGCGCTTGGGCGACTGCAGCCACATCAGCCCGATGACGAAGCACGCCGCCGCGATCATATACGCTAACGCAATGAGCACTTCGCGCAGAGTCATTATTTCTCACCCGGCTTTCGCTTGAACATCTGGAGCATTCGGTCGGTGACTAAGTACCCGCCGACCACGTTGGTCATGGCTAATATAATCGCGATCAGCCCTAAGATCGTTTGCAGCCAGCCCTCTTGTCGTCCCGCTATGATGAGCGCGCCGATGATCGTGATCCCTGAGATCGCATTGGAGCCGGACATCAACGGGGTATGCAACAGGGGTGGGACTTTCGTAATGACCGCGAACCCCAAGAACATCGCGATCACGAAGATATAGAGTGCGGCTAAGAGTGCTTCGGTCATAAAACCTCCTTACCAGACTTCGTCTGGACTGTTCGC
>JAILZC010000170.1 GCA_023512665.1 Candidatus Bipolaricaulota bacterium
AGTAGGGGCACGGCATGCCGTGCCCCTACGGGGCCGGGGGAGAGGTCGAGCCCGATACTATATCGAGAGCGCCGCTTCTGCGCAAGCACCTAGAAGAGCGTAAATCTGATAATAAACCCGACGAAGACCAGCGCCACCATAGACATTAACTTAATGAGAATATTGAGCGACGGCCCTGACGTGTCTTTGAATGGGTCCCCCACGGTGTCGCCGACGACCGCGGCCTTATGGGCCGGCGAGCCCTTCCCCCCGTAATGCCCCTCTTCGATATATTTTTTCGCGTTATCCCACGCGCCGCCGGCGTTGGCCATGAGCAGCGCCAGCACAAAGCCTGTCACCAACGCCCCGACCAAGACGCCCATCACCGCAGCCACACCAAACAAAACGCCCACCACGAGCGGGGAGAGGATCGCCAGCAGCGCCGGCACAATCATCTCGCGATGGGCAGTCTTGGTAGCGATCTCCACGGCGCGCGAGTAGTCGGCCTTCCCCTTGCCCTCCAGCAGCCCAGTGATCTCTTTGAACTGACGCCGGACCTCCTCGACGATGGCTCCGGCGGCCCGACCGACCGAACTCATCGTCAAGGCACAGAACAAGAAGGGCAGCATCCCCCCGATGAACAGCCCCAACAAGACATAGGGATCGGTCAGGTCGAACTGGGCCTGCACGGGCCGCTTGAGAAGCAGCGTGGTGAGGGAGCCGCCGGTCTCTTTGAGAATTGCCGAAACTTGGTCGTGATAGTTGCTGATCAGCGCCAACGCGGTGAGCGCCGCTGAGCCGATAGCAAAGCCCTTTCCCACTGCAGCGTTCGTATTCCCCAGCGCATCGAGAGCGTCGGTGCGCTTGCGCACCTCTGGCTTCTGATGGGACATCTCAGCGATTCCTCCGGCGTTGTCGGCGACGGGGCCGTAGGCGTCGCTGGCCAGAGTAATTCCTAAAGTCGAGAGCATCCCCACGGCGGCCATGCCGATCCCGTAGAGCCCAAACGCCGCACCGCCCGCGGTCGTCGCCGCCCAGTACCCCAACACGATAGCTAAGACGACTGTGATGACCGGGATCGCCGTAGAGCGCATCCCCGTCGCTAGTCCGCCGATAATGACCGTCGCCGGGCTTGTCTGCGCCGTAGCGCTCAGGAGCTGGGTCGGTTTGTATTGAGACGACGTGTAAAACTCCGCCGAGAACCCGATGACGATCCCCGCTAAAAGCCCCAAGAGCAGCGCGACGTACAAGCCCCAATAGCTAAGCCCAAAGAGCAGCACCGTGATGATAAAAGCAAAGACCGCGATCAACGCCGAACTCGTATAGACCCCACGGCGCAGGGCTTTTAGGAGTTCGCCCTGGGAGGCGTCCTCGCGGGCTTGGACGAGAAAGCTACCGAAGACCGAGCAAATTATACCAATGGCTGCAATGAGCATAGGATACGCGACGCTCTCATAGACCTTGGGTTGGTTGGCAAACGCCGAGACGCCCAGGGCGACCGCAGCGACGATGGCCCCCACATACGACTCATATAAGTCTGCGCCCATGCCCGCGACGTCACCGACGTTATCCCCGACTTGGTCGGCGACGACGGCGGGGTTGCGCGGGTCGTCTTCGGGAATCCCGGCTTCGACCTTGCCGGAGAGATCGGCCCCCACGTCAGCAGATTTTGTGAAAATTCCCCCGCCCACACGCGCAAAGAGCGCCACGGAGCTGGCCCCCATCGCCGACGTTAATAACACCTGGGCGATCTCCGGCAGCCCTATGCCCACGCTATGCAGAATGACAAACCACAGGGTGATGTAGAACAATCCCAGGCCGACGACGGAAAAGCCCATGACGCTGCCGGCCTCGAACGCGACGCGCAACGCGCGGTTGAGGCTCTGCTTGGCCGCGGTCGTGGTGCGCCCGTTACTCGCCGTGGCGATCTTCATCCCCAGATAGCCCGCCAGCCCACTGAACGCCCCAGCCGTAAGAAACGCCCACGGGGCCCAGGGACTGAGCAGTCCACCTAAGCTCATCAGCAAGAGAATGACAAAAAGCCCCAGCAAAAAGACAGAGACGACGAGATACTGCCGGCGCAGGAACGCCTCAGCCCCTTCGCGCACGTAGAGCGAGAGCTGACGGATCCGCTCTTCGCCCTCGTCGAAGCCCCGCAGACGCACGATCAAGTACCCGACGTAGCCGAGCGTGAGCACGGCAACAAGACCCGACGTGTAGACGAAATCCATATCTTGAGCTCGAACCCCCTTTGAATACTTGCGATACTGAGATTTCGCTCATTATACGTGAAACGGTCAAGCCCGTGCAACTAGGAATTTGCCTTCAACGACAAATTCTGCTATGCTCCTAGGGATATAGGGAGGTTCTCTCAATGAGATTGTCGCTCACGCTGGTCGGCTTCGTGATGTTGGTCTTGGTCGGCGTTGTCGGGTGTAACCCCACAGAACCCCTGCCCCCAGGCAAAGCGCGGGAGTTCACGCTGATCATCACGAACATGCGCTTTGTGGGGGAGAGCCCCTTGGCTATCGCCGGGACGGAAAACCCCGATATCGTCGTGCAGGTCGGGGACCGCGTCAAGATCACCCTCAAAAACAAAGAAGATCAACTGATCATGCACGATTTTAAGATCAGCAATCACGACGTCAGCCTCTCGCAGTATCTGCGCCCCAATCAGTCGGCGACGGTGGAGTTTACGGCCCAGCGGGTCGGAGAGTTCAGCTACTACGACCCGCTCAACCCCACCACGATGCGCGGGCGCTTCATCGTGATCGGCCGCTAGCCTATGCCCACCCCCAGTGCCGAAGACTATCTTGAGCGCATCTACGAGCTGATCCAACAGAAGGGCTACGCCCGCGTGATTGATATCGCTTCCTCGCTCAAGGTGCAGTCGTCGTCGGTCACCAAGATGCTGCAGAGGCTGGACAGCGAGCAGCTCGTCAAGTACGAAAAGTATCGCGGGATCACGCTCACTCCTCAGGGGAAGGCTATCGCCAAATCCGTCAAGAACCGCCATCGCCAGCTCGAAGAGCTCTTAAAGATATTGGGCGTGGATGAAGCGACGATCCAAAAAGACGTCGAGGGCATTGAGCACCATCTGAGCCCCCGTACTCTGGAGTGCCTGCGCGATCTCGTAAGTTTCTTGCACGAAGACCCCTATGCCCTTCGGGCATTTCAAGAGCATCGGCGCACGCGCACGCCCACCCCAGAGAACTCCCCTTGAATTTTCCCCAAAAGTTTTCTAAACTCTGGCACACCCTAGCGAAGGAGTGATCGGAGATGATCTGGGATGACGAGATCGTCCTGAAAAAGAAGCCTTGGGACGAAGACGACGACGAGGACGACGACGATTGGGATGATGAGGACTGGGACGACGAGGACGAGGACGAAGACGAGTAACCTCACCCTCTCCGTCTAGGAGAGGGAATGGGTGAGGTGTTCCCGGATCTGCTGTTCGCCGCGTCGGAGGGCTTCGTCTAGCCCGTGGGGGTTGGAGCCGCCGCCCTGGGCAAACTGGGCATTCCCGCCGCCCCCGCCGCCAATGAGGGGCGTGAGGGCTTTGACGAGCTGCCCCGCATGAAGTTCTTTTGTCAGAGCCTCGCTCACTTTGCAGACGAGCGAGGCTTTCCCGTTAAAGACACCGCCCAGCACGATCACCCCCGGCGCAATCTCCGACTCGAGAAAGTCCGCAAGCGTCTTCAAGTACTCGACGGGGAGGTCG
>JAILZC010000171.1 GCA_023512665.1 Candidatus Bipolaricaulota bacterium
GGCCACCACGCCTACCACCCGCCCCCCCAGCCGGGCGAAGCCAACGAGGAGGTTGCCCGCGAAGCCGGCATGCACCTCGTAAAAACTCCCCCGGTCCACCACGGCCCGGACCACGTCGCCCATGTCGTAGGGCTGGGCCGGGTGCTCCGGGATGATGTCCAGCAGCGATTCCTCGCGGCGGTCGGCGGGATCGTCGGTCTCGACCGTCGGTGGGTCCTCGAGGTTGTTGGGCGGCAAATAGGTCAACAGATCACGCACGGCCGCAAGACACTCCGCCTCCGTGTCGTACACCGCGTGGGCGACCCCCGAAACGGTGGCATGCACGTCCGCACCGCCCAACTGGTCGAACGTTACATCCTCGTGGGTGACTGTCTTCACGACGTTCGGGCCGGTCACGAACATGTAGGAGACACCGCGTACCATGTACACGAAGTCCGTGATGGCGGGACTGTACACCGCGCCCCCGGCGCACGGACCCAGAATCACGGAGATCTGCGGGATCACGCCGGAGGCGAGGGTGTTGCGCAGAAAGATCTCGGCGTAGCCGCCGAGTGAGGCGACCCCTTCCTGAATGCGCGCGCCGCCCGAGTCGTTCAGTCCGATCACGGGGGCGCCGGTCCGCAACGCCAGGTCCATCACCTTGCAGATCTTCTGGGCGTGGGTTTCGGAGAGCGAGCCCCCGAACACCGTAAAGTCCTGGGCGAACACGAACACGCTCCGCCCGTGGATCCGTCCGGTCCCCGTGACGACTCCGTCCCCCGGGTAGCGTTGGTCGGCCAGGCCGAAGTCGGTGGCGCGGTGGGTCACGAAGCGATCCAGCTCGACGAACGATCCTTCGTCGAGCAGCAGGTCCAGGCGTTCGCGAGCGGTGAGCTTGCCGGAGTGGTGCTGTCGTTCGATGCGGGCGTGGCCGCCGCCCAGGCGGGCCTGCTCGCGCCGGCGAGCTAAGGCGCGCAGACGATCCTCCATGCGAAAACCTCCTCGCCTTGATCTTAGCGAATTTTGCTAGGGGTGGGCAAGTCCAGACTTCGTCTGGACTGTTCGCTTTCGCCGGCGAAGATGAACGTCAAGCGAAGCTTGTCCAGACGAAGTCTGGCCAGGCGAAGCCTGGGCAGAAAGAAGAGCGGGGCGACTGGGGGAGTCGCCCCGCCAGGAATTGGGAGGGAGGGGGCGACCCCTTGAGAGCCGCTGGGGAAAAATCCCCGCCCCCGGAGGCAAGGAACGGGGCAAAACCCTGGCGGCCGATGCGCTAGAGCGCATACTAGGGGTCGCCTCGAGCACCCAAAGGAGGTCTTTACTATATACTCTGGGCCCGCCGCCTGCGTTTCAGTTTAACGGACTTTACCCGAGATAAGTATACCCCATGAGGGGAGGTTCTGCAAGGGGGCAGATCGGTCAGCCCGCGTCGCTGAATCTGTAATTGGGGGCCTCTTTGGTGATCTGGACGTCGTGGGGGTGGCTCTCCACCAGCGCCGCGCGGGTGATCTGAACAAATTCGGCCGTCCTCTGGAACGTCGCAATATCCGGAGCGCCGCAGTAGCCCATCGCAACCTTGACGCCCCCAACTAATTGATAGAGCACCTCGGCGACCTTGCCGCGATAGCGCACCCGCCCCTCGATCCCCTCAGCAATCGGCTCGTGAGAGTCGTCCCAAAAATACCGGCGATCCCCCCGAGGAGCCTCTCTGAGCGCCCCCAGCGACCCCATCCCCCGATAGGTCTTATAGCTCTCACCCTTGAGCGTAAACACCTCGCCGGGGGCCTCCTCAGTGCCGGCCAACAGCCCGCCGATCATCACCGCCGAAGCTCCGGCGGCTAACGCCTTGGCAATATCCCCCGAATAGCGAATCCCCCCGTCGGCGATGATCGCGATCTCCTGTTTCTGAGCGGCTTCGGCGCACTCGAGCACTGCCGACAGCTGGGGCACACCGACCCCGCTGATCACGCGCGTCGTGCAGATCGAGCCGCCGCCGATCCCCACTTTGACCGCATCGGCCCCCGCGTCTATGAGCGCTTTCGTGCCGTCAGCCGTGGCGACGTTGCCCGCGATCACGGCGATCTTGAATCTCTTCTTTAACGCCCGGACTTTCTCGATCACCCGCGAGCTATGGCCGTGGGCCGTGTCCACGACCAAGACGTCCACCCCAGCTTCTATTAAGAGCTGCTCGCGCTCCATATCGAGCGCCGTGCCCACGGCCGCCCCGACGAGGAGCCGCCCATGACTATCTTTACACGCATTGGGGAATCGCTCGGCTTTTTTGATATCTTTGATCGTGATCAAGCCGCACAGCCTGAACTGGTCATCCACGAGCGGGAGCTTCTCTATACGATGCTCTTGCAAGATCTTCTTCGCTTGGTCGAGGGTGACCGTGGGCGGCGCGGTGATGAGCTTCTCGCGCGGGGTCATGCGGCGCGCGATGGGCTCTTCTAGGTCCTCTTGGAGCTGCAGATCGCGGATCGTGATCAGCCCCTCTAAGACCCCGGTCTTCTTATCAATGATGGGCACCCCGGAGATGTTGTGTTCGGCCATCAATCGCAGGGCACGGCTGACGGGCTCGTCCTTGGTGAGCGTCCACGGGTCTTTAATGATTCCCGCCTCGTAGCGCTTCACTTTACGGACCTCTTCGGCTTGCTGTTCGGGAGTGAGATTGCGATGGATGATTCCGAGGCCCCCTTCTTTGGCCATGGCGATGGCCATGGGGGCTTCGGTCACGGTGTCCATCGCCGCACTAATGATAGGGATTTTGAGCTCGATACTCTTGGTGAGCCTGGTGGAGACGTTGACTTCGTGGGGCAAGATCTGGGCATAGTGCGGGACGAGCAGCACGTCATCAAAGGTGAGCGCGAGCTTCACAGTGATCCCTCCTCGGCTCGCTTTGATCTATTATACAGCCAAAGATTTGAAATGCAATATAATAGACCCATGAGCGCGGTTGTGACGATTCTGTTCTTGGCGGCCCTGCCCATCAGCGAGCTGCGCGGGGCGATCCCGGTGGCGATCGGGGTCTACGGGTTCGATCCCATCAGTGCGTATCTGTTGGGGGTTGCTGGGAATCTCCTGCCGGTGCCGATCTTGCTCAAGCTCTTAGGGCCGGTGACGGAGCTGCTCCGTCGGTTTTGGGTGTTCGATCGTCTTTTGGGCTGGCTCTTTGCTCGCACGAGACGGCGTCATCGTGCTCAAATCGAGCGGTTGGGGGCTGTGGCGTTGGTGCTCTTTGTGGCTATTCCCCTACCGGCGACGGGGGCGTGGACGGGGGTGCTGATCGCGCACGTCTTTGGGATTCCGTTCAGATATGCGTTCCCTCTGATCGCGCTGGGGGTGAGCCTCGCCGGAGTGCTGGTGACGCTGGCAACGCTGGGGGTGATCAAGCTCTTCTTATGAGACGACCCCCTAACTTGCCCAAGCGAACATGGCTCTTGAGGCGCATCCGCGCGAAGGTGCGCCGGCACGATTGGGAATTGACCCTCCATGCTCAGCGGCAGAGCCGCGCTCGGAAGATCTCGCAAGCCGAGATCGAATCTGCTATACTTACCGGGCAGGTCATTGAAGATTATCCCGATGACCCGCGAGGGCCAAGTTGTCTCGTGTTCGGCTATACGCGACAGCGCCGCCCACTGCACATCGTAGTTGCCTACCCCGTTACGGGGCACCGAATGAAGGTGATCACAGTTTATGAGCCATCAGCAGACCAGTGG
>JAILZC010000172.1 GCA_023512665.1 Candidatus Bipolaricaulota bacterium
GTGTTAGAATACGTGCGGGGATACGGGTTCTCTGAAGAAGAGCTGAGCGTGATCCGGTCACCGGCGGGGCTGGATCTTGGGGCGAAGACCCCTCAGGAGATCGCGCTCAGCATCCTCAGCGAGATCGTCGCACTCAGACACAGCGGCACCGCAGCACCTTTAAGCACTATCGGGAGGAATCTATGCCACGACGTTATCTGATCAGCATTGTGGCTCTCTTAGCAATCTGGAACGCTGTTGGGCTGGCTCAGCCCGTCGTCGAGGGCGATTGGATTCGCTATGAGACCGAGAGATTCTTCGTTTATCTTTGGAAGGATGTCCCTCCAGAAAAATTACCCTTAAGCAGCCCCGACCCGCTCCAAGCGAAGCTCGACGAGATCGCCCTCTCCCTTGAGGCCGACCTCCAGAGCATCGAAAGAGTATTACAGCTCCCGTACTCGGTGCAGCAATATGGGAAGATCGCGATCTTCATCTACGCTTCGCTCGAAGAGTATCAGCAGAGGACTCGGTGCTATCTTTGTGCAGCCCACGTCAGCGCGCTTCCCAATACTCCAGAAGTGCAGGCGTTGGCGGCGACGGGCCAGCTCAATCGGTACGCGATCTACGCCCATCTCGACAACACTCCGCGCGGACTAGGGGGCTTGAGCATCGGGCTGCCTCAAGAAGTTATTCCCCACGAGCTGACGCATATTTTAGATTTAACCCTGATCGGCGAGGTCAAGCCCACGACGCTGCGTGAGGGGCTTGCCGTCTATGCTTCCTCCAAATCTGACGCCGTCCCCGACGACGAGCAGTTCGGCCTGACCGACCAACACTTGAGATTATTCGTCGAGACGGAGAACCTCGATCTGATGGGCTATTTGACCGGGTGCTCCTCGCGGCGCTTCATCTACAGCTTTGGGGGCAGCTTTATACACTTCGTCGCACAGCGATGGGGTATCGAAAGATTCTTAGAGTTCTATCGGCTTTTGGAGGGCGAAAGGCTCGCGCTCGCTCTCTGTTCGTATGGGTTCTCGTTCGAGCAACTCGATCGGCTCTTCCGGCAGACCCTAGGGCTCTCGCTCGACGAAGTTCGCAGCGAATATCTGACACACTTATTCAACGTAGAAATTACGGAAGACGGGCGACGCTCGTTCGAGTTTGTGATGGACCAAATCTTCAATCGAGTGATTGCGCTAAGACATTTGCTGATCGAGGGCAACGAGCTGGAGCGCATAGCCCGTCAGGTCTGGAGCGGAGGGCGCTTCCACGCCGAAAGGGCCGCTTACGTTACCGAGTATATCTCTGATAGCAGCAACTACGCGGCTGATGCCGAGCGCGTCACGAAAACAGTGAAAGACTCGTTTGCGCGCGTGCGCAGCTTTGCGAGCACGTACATTGACGACCCCGCGACGCGCTCTGAGATTGAGATGAAGCTTCGCGAGATGGAGCAATTAGCTCAAGAAGGGCGTTATGAGGAGTTCAAGGACAGCTTTGTTGCACTGATCTTTCAACATCTGACCTGGCGCAAGTAAGACCCAGCAGGGAGCACAGGTCATTCTCCATTTGCGCCCCCTATGCTCTTGGCGTTAAACTTTAGTACCTCACCCGTCTCCACCTCGCCCTAGCCCTCTCCGTAAACGGAGAGGGAAGGGGTGAGGTAGAGGGGCAGGGAGAGGTTTGAAAAGGAGGCAACGAATGCCCTATCCCAAAGACTATCGCTACACCAAAGAACACGAGTGGGTCAAGCTCGAAGGCACCAGAGCCAGGATCGGGATCACCGACCACGCCCAGCACGAGCTGGGTGACATCGTCTACGTCGAGCTGCCCAAGGTCGGCACTCAAGTCAAACAGATGCAAGAGTTTGCCACGGTCGAGTCGGTCAAGGCCGTCTCGCCCATCTACGCTCCCGTCAGCGGGGAGATCGTTGAGATCAATACAGAGCTCGAAACTCACCCTGAACTGATCAATCAGTCCCCGCATGAGCAGGGGTGGATCGCGGTCATCGCCGTCAGCGATCTCAAAGAACTAGAAAATCTGTTGACAGCCGAGCAGTACGAACAGCACATTGGGGTGAGGAGCTAGCGTTATGTCCACTTTCGAGTTCATCCCCAACACGCCGGAAGACCAGCGCAAGATGCTCGCCGAGATCGGACTGAACGATATCGAGCAGCTCTTCGCTGATATTCCCCCAGAAGTGCTCAGAAAATTCAAGCCGCTGGGGCTCGCTCCCTTGAGCGAGCCGGAAGTGAAACAGCTGCTCACGGCGCTTGCCCAAGCCGAACCATACGTGAGCTTCCTTGGCGGGGGCATCTACGATCATTATATTCCGAGCATCATTCCCCATCTCATCGCGCGCGGGGAGTTCTTGACGTGCTATACCCCCTACCAAGCTGAACTCTCCCAAGGGACGCTCACGTGGATGTTCGAGTTCCAGACGATGGTCTGCGAGCTGACCGCGATGGAGGTCGCCAACTCTTCAATGTATGACGGCGGCTCGGCCCTGGCCGAAGCGATGCTCATGGCCAAGAACGTCACGGGGAAGACGAGATTTCTCGTAGCCCAAAGCCTCAACCCGCACTACAGAGCGTGTCTTGAGACCTACGCCTGGGGCGCGGGCTTAGAAATACAAGACGTGCCCTTCACCGAAGACGGGCGGCTCGACCGCACTGCTCTACAGACAGAGAATCTTGCGGGGCTCATCGTGCAGAACCCCAATTTCTTCGGGGTGATCGAAGATCTTTCGGGGCTCAAAGACCTCATAAAAGACGCATTTCTCATCGTGAGCGTCAATCCCATCTCGTTGGGGATTTTAGCCCCGCCGGGGGTATGTGGGGCGGATATTGTCGTGGGAGAAGGGCAACCGCTGGGGATTCCCCAGAGCTTTGGCGGCCCGCTGTTGGGATTGTTCGCGACCCGCATGAGCTACGTGCGCAAGATGCCGGGGCGCATGGCCGGGCGCACCGTAGACGCCGACGGCAAGACCGGATACGTGATGGCGCTGCAGACACGCGAGCAGCATATTAGAAGGGAGAAAGCGACCTCCAATATCTGCACCAACCAAGCGTTGATGGCCCTCTGCGCCACGATCTATCTGGCGACGCTGGGCCGGCGCGGCCTGAGAAAGCTCGCCGAGCTCAATCTCCAGAAAGCCCACTATCTCGCAGAAAAGATTGCAAAACTTCCAGGGTTCGCGCTGCGCTTCTCTGGGCCGTTCTTCAACGAATTTGTGGTCCAGACGCGCAAGAAGCCCGCGCGCGTGCTGAAAGCCCTGCGCGACGAGGGCTTCTTAGGTGGGCTCGATTTGGCACCCTATGAGCTGCTCGACGGCAACAATCTCTTGATCGCGGTCACGGAGAAGCGCACCCGCGAGGAGATGGATCGCTTCGTCACCAGGCTTCGCCTGGACCGTACGCCTTCGCCAGCCAGAGGCTGGCGAAGATGAAGGCCAAGCGAAGCTTGTCCAGACGGAGTCTGGCTGAAAGGAGGACCCTCATGGGAACAACGATCTTTGACATTGGAGAGGAGGGCCGCACCGGACTGCGGCTTCCCTCGCTCGACGTCCCAGAAAGAAATCTCACGGAGCTGATCCCCGCCGAACTCATCCGCAAGGAAGACCCCAACCTCCCCCAAGTCTCGCAGATCGAAGTCGTCCGACATTACACAAAACTCTCGCGGATGAACTACGGCGTGGACAACGGCATCTATCCCT
>JAILZC010000173.1 GCA_023512665.1 Candidatus Bipolaricaulota bacterium
CCCTAGGCGCCCTCTGGCGCACCGTAAACAGATATTTAACTTGGGGCGACTATCTCGTGATCGCGCTTGTCCTCCTTGGAGCTTTGGCGACGATCCCGTTCGTGCATCAGACTGCTGAAGCCTCGGGGCGATGGGCCATCGTTCGATTAGACGGGCAGATAGTGAAAAAGCTCTCGCTCGCTCAAGATACTCTCCTAACAGTCGCTGGCCCTGCTGGGGAGACGGTCATCCAAGTCCAGGGTGGGCGGGTGAGAGTCTTAAGCTCGCCGGGGCCACACCAGGTCTGCGTCCGAGCGGGTTGGATCCATAAGCCGGGAGAGAGCTTGATCTGTCTACCCAATCACGTCACCATCGAAATCCCCGGCGACTCCGGGATTGATGCGATCTCGCGATGACCCCCTACACGCGGAGCACGCTCCCTGAAGCGTGGTTATTGAAGAGGATTCTCTTTGCGGCGCTCTTGGCGCTGGGCATCGTGCTCTATGTCTTAGAAGGGTTTTTTCCGCCGTTGGTGCCGGTTCCGGGGGCCAAGCTGGGGCTCTCCAATATCTTGGTGCTCTTCACCATGCTCTTTCTGGGCTCCGGCGCAGGGATTTTTCTCGCCGTTGCCCGAAGTATTTTAGGAAGCTTCATCGCCGGGACGCTCTTTGCGCCGGGAGCGTTGCTCAGCCTCTCTGGGGGGTTGGTCAGCGCTCTCGTCGTGGCGTTCGCCCTGAAAAAGCTGCGCCCACCGCTGGGGCTTGTGGGCGTCAGTATCTTGGGCGCGATTGCCCACAACGTCACCCAGCTTACTGTCGCATACTTCCTCTTCGTGCAGATCGCGGGACTCTTCTACTATCTGCCGTTCATGCTGATCTTGGGGCTGATCAGCGGGCTGATCACCGGGCTGATCGTCGTCTATCTCTTTGAGCGCTTGGGGCCCGAGCTAGGGGTGTCTTAAAATCTTTACGGGAGGCGAATCCTGTGCTATAATGCACGGCATGAGAAATCCATTTCTCATCGGGGAGAAGGTCTATCTGCGCCCGCTGGAGCGCGACGACGCCCCAACGCTGCTCCCCTGGGTCAACGACCCCGACGTGATCGCTACGCTGATGATGTACACCCCGAAAAATTTACAGTCTGAGCTCGAGTTCATCGAGCGTGCTTACAAGAGTGACACGGAGATCATCTTAGGAATCGTCTTGAAGGGGAGTGATAAGCTCATCGGCACGACAGGGCTCCACGGCATAGATTGGAAGAACAGACATTGCGAATTTGGCATTTTGATTGGCGACAAGACGGAATGGGACAAAGGCTACGGCGCAGAAGCGACGCGTCTGATGGTACATTACGCTTTCGAGATCCTCGGGATGCATCGGATCTGGCTGCGCGTGTATGAGTACAACCAGCGAGCGATACGCGCCTATGAGAAAGCGGGCTTTGTGCGCGAGGGCGTCCTGCGCGAAGATCGCTACCACAACGGGAGATTTTTTGATACTATCGTGATGGGGCTGCTGCGCTCCCAATGGGAAGCACACAGAGCACCATGATCGTCGCAGAGAATTTGACCCGACGCTTTGGGGATCGCATTGCTGTGGAAAATCTCTCGCTGGAGATCGCCGAAGGCGAGGTCTTTGGATTTCTCGGCCCCAACGGCGCGGGGAAGACCACGACCGTGCGGATGCTCGCGGGGCTGTTGGCTCCTACCGGGGGGCGGGCCGTCGTCGCCGGCGTGGACGTCGTGGCCCAGCCCCAGCGCGTCCGCACCTTGGTCGGAATCTTGACCGAGCACCCTGGGCTCTACGAGAAGCTGTCAGCATGGCACAATCTCAAATTCTATGCAGATCTCTACGATCTGCCCAATCCCCAAGCCCAGATCGAAAAGTATCTACGTTTGCTGGGCTTATGGGAGCGCCGCTTCGAGCCTGCCGGGACGTTCTCCAAGGGCATGAAGCAGAAATTGGCGATCGCGCGGGCGCTCCTGCATGAGCCACGAGTGCTCTTCTTGGACGAACCGACGTCGGGGCTCGACCCCGAAGCCGCCAAGACCGTGCGCGACTTCATCGCCCAGCTGGCGTCAGAGAAGCGCACGATCTTTTTGTGCACCCATAATCTGCACGAGGCCGAGCAGCTGTGCACGCGCATCGGCCTGATGAGACAGCGGCTCATTCGAGTCGGCTCGCCCACCTCTCTCAAGCGCGAGCTCTACGGCCGCCAGATCGTCATAGAGCTCCAAGAACCCTGGACGGCCTCTGAAGATCTGCACTTACCCTTCGTGCGCAGCGTGCAGCGAGATGACCGACGGCTCCTCGTCGAGCTCGATGACCCTGAGCAGCACAATCCTACCCTTATCAAGAGGCTCGTCGAGCTGGGGGCGCAGATTCAGTTTGTGCGCGAGCAGGACCGAACTTTAGAAGAAGTCTATCTCGAACTGATCTCCGAGGAGCAGCGATGACGCTCAAGCGTGTTCGCGTGGTGATAGTCAAAGAGTGGCGCGAGGCGTTCAAAGGGGGCAAGACGGTCTGGATCGGCACGGTCGCCATCCCCTTGATTCTGTTGGGGATTTCGCTCTTTCAGCTCTTTCATATCAGTGATTTTCGCGCTATCCCTCCTGAGGAGCTGCCGCGGGTCGTGGGGGCGGTCTTCCTCGTGCCGCTCTTGTATTTCTTAATGTTCCCCTTAGTGATTCCGCACTCCATTGCGATCTATGCAATCATGAGCGAGAAAGAGCAGAAGAGCCTTGAGCCCCTGCTGGCGATGCCGCTGCGCACAGGAGAGCTTTTTCTCGCCAAGACGCTTGCCTCAGTCTTGCCTGCCGTAGGGATCACGTGGGTCGCGTTTGGGCTCTTTCTTGTAGTAATTCAAGCCTTGCTTCCTGCAAGTGTGTTGGAATTAGCTTGGCAGCAATTCAGTCCACTTTGGGGGATGGCCTTGGGGCTCTTTGCCCCGCTCGCGGCGACGTTCATGACTCTCGCGGCGATGGCCATCGCGACGCGGGTGAGCGATCTGCGCACGGCTCAGCTTTTGAGCAGCTTCGCGATGCTGCCTGTTCTGATGTCAGCATTCTTTCTGGTCTTGCAAGAGACTTTGAGTAGGCCAGAGCTGTTGGGGCTTTTATCGGTGGGGCTGCTCGTGCTCGATATGTGGTTGTTATTGCTGAACGTCAAGCTCTTCGGGCGCGAAGAGATTTTAACGCGCTGGCGCTGACATGACGCCCCTGACAAGCCCATCGTATATTCGCGATGTACTGGCCCAGCATAAGATTCGTCTGAAGAAGAGCCTGGGCCAGCACTTCCTCGTTGACGAGAATATTGTGAGAAAGATCGCATCGGCCGCCCAGCTCACCCCCGAAGATGCAGTGATCGAGATCGGGGCGGGGATCGGCACGCTCACCCAAGAAGTAGCCCAGCGCGCCGGGCGCGTCATCGCTATCGAGATAGACGGCCGGCTTATCCCGCTGCTCACGGAGCATCTGCGCCCACACTCAAACGTCGTCATCGTGC
This sequence comes from Candidatus Bipolaricaulota bacterium, assembly GCA_023512665.1. Classification (GTDB taxonomy): domain Bacteria; phylum Bipolaricaulota; class Bipolaricaulia; order RBG-16-55-9; family DRXL01; genus JANXCC01. Next base: position 3,483 of record JAILZC010000173.1, read on the forward strand.
ACCAAGATTTTTTGCAGTTCGATCTCCACAATCTCTCTTTACAGTCCCCTCACCCCTCTGGCTCCCCTCTCCCTCCAAGGGGAGAGGGGACGGGGCGAAGCGTTTTGATGCAGCATTTTTCTCAATCAGTGGTCGCATCAAAACGCTTCGGGGTGAGGGTCAAGATTTCCATCGTCGGCAATCTCCCCTATAA
>JAILZC010000174.1 GCA_023512665.1 Candidatus Bipolaricaulota bacterium
GAGCGAGAGATACCTCGTGCGGGTCTTCTTGGAGCGCAAGGGCCCCGTTCACATGCCCGTCACCGTGGTGGCCGTCTCCGAACTCGACGAGGAGTTCACGTATATGTACGAGAGCGACAAGCCCGCAGAGACGTGGGAGTTTCGCTCCCAGCGCCCCATCAAAGAAGTCCGCGTGGACCCCAACGAAGTCACCCCTGACGTCAACCGTCTGAATAATTACTATCCCCAGCGGACGCGGGTCATCACTAACGGGGATAATGACTTGCCGTTGGATGCGTATCTCATCCGCATGAACCCCCTGGGACAGACGGTCGAGATCGGCTTCTTAAATGACTATCGAGTCATCTTTGCCAACGGGTATGTCGGAGGCTGGCTCAATCTCGGGCGCGGGACGGTCGCTTCGGCAGTCATAGCTCCCACCCCCACGGATATATTGGGGTTGGCAAGCATCAGTTGGCTGACGTTCGCTCAGCCCAATATTGGCTATCGTGGAGTCTACTGGGTGCCTCAGGAGCAGTTTGTGCTGACGGTGGCGCGACTGCTCGATGCCCCGCAAGGCCCCACCGGCCCCTTCGTCCCGGTGGTCTTCGCTGCGTTCGATTACCAGCGCAGCGATCTTCTGAAAAATCTCTACGTGCTGGGGCTTTCCCTGCGCCAGGGGCTTGATTTCACACAGCTGTCGCTCCGGGGGATCACGCGGCTGCGGCTCTGGCCCAACGTCTATCTCGACGTAGCCGGCGACGTGGGGCTGGGGTTCAACACCCAGGGGAGTTTTCGCTTCAACCTGAGCGAGCTGAGCAGTTTTCAAGGGGTCAAAGGGTTCCCGTTCACCGACCGATTCCGCTGGCTCAGCTATATGGAAGTGAACTTCCCACTTCAGCGCGAGATGGGGTATAATCTGTTCAATCTCGCGCTGATGCACGAGATAGACCAAGCGATCTACGTGCTGGCCGCGCGCACGGCCCCCTCGTTGGAGACGTGGCTCGATACAGAAAACGCTAAAGTCGAGGCGGGCCTGGAGTTCCGGCTTCATGGCACGAGCTTGGACGGGCTCTTGCCGTTCACGTTAGTCCTGCGCCTTGGCTATCCGGTTGTCGGAGTGGCCCAGCAGGAACAGCGCGTCATGATCTCTATCGGGGTGGCATTGCGATAATGCGTGTTCCGTATAGATGGCTGACGGAGTTCGTCTCGGTTCCGAGCAATCACGAGTTTGTGCAGGAGCTGGCGGAACGGCTAACGTTGGCGGGGCTGGAAGTCGCGGCGGTCGAGCGCGTCGGCAAACCTGAAGGGATCGTCGTCGGAAAGATACTGACGATAGACCCTCACCCCAACGCTGACCGACTGAAGATCTGTGAAGTCTCCCTAGGGCGCGAGACAGTGAGGCTGGTCTCAGGAGCACCCAATCTCGCAGAAGGCGCGCTCGTGCCCGTCATCCGCGCTGGGGGGCAGCTTCCCGACGGCACGATAGTAGAAGCCGTCGTCTTCCGCGGAGAGAAATCCCAGGGGATGCTCTGCTCACGGGCTGAGCTAGGACTTGAAGAGAAATCCCCCGGCGTGTGGATTTTGGAGCCGGAGCTGGGCTGCCAGATCGGCCACAACTTCGCAGAGCATTTGGAGTTCGATGACTTTGTCTTGATCTTAGAGACGAAATCGAACCGACCCGACGCGCTGAGCGTGCTCGGCGTCGCCCGTGAAGTGAGCGCGCTCTACGATCTCGATCTGAGAAAGCCCGACACAGCCGTCAGAGAGAGCACAGAGAAGATCGAATCGCTCGCTTCCGTGGAGATCGAAGATGCGCAGGGCTGCCCACGCTACGCAGCGCGTCTCTTCGGCGATTTGCGCTGGGGGCCATCGCCCTTGAAGATTCAGCATCGTTTGGCCAAAGGGGGCTTGCGCCCTATCAGCAACATCGTGGACGCGACCAACTACGTGCTGCTCGAGCTGGGCCATCCGACGCACGCGTTCGATTACAACAGACTCGAAGGGCACAAGATTATAGTAAGGCGAGCGTGCCCCAGCGAGAAGATCGTCACGCTCGACGGGGTGGAGCGCGCGCTCAGCGCGACGGATTTAGTGATTGCCGACGCGCGCAAGCCCGTGGCGGTCGCTGGGGTCATGGGAGGCTCCGAGACCGAAGTCTCCCAAAAGACTCAGAGAGTCTTATTGGAGTCGGCGTATTTCGACCCGATCTCAGTGCGACGCACTTCAAAAAATTTAGGGCTGCGCACGGAGGCGAGCCATCGCTTCGAGCGCGACATGGACCCAGAGATTCTCATCACGGCGCTCGATCGTGTGGGGGCGCTGCTGCAGCAGTGGGGGTCGTGCTCTGTCATGCGCGGCGTGATTGACATCTATCCCAAAAAGATCGAGCGCCGCTCGGCGGTGTTGCGGGCCGCGCGCATCGAGAAGATTTTGGGGATTGCCATCCCCGCTGAGCACGCTGAGAAGATCTTGCAGCGCCTCGCATTCTCCGTAGAGCGCGAGGGCTCAGATCGCTGGCGCGTGGGCATACCGAGCTTCCGCAGAGAAGTGGAGCGCGAGATAGATTTGATCGAAGAGATTGGGCGCATCTACGGGTACGACAAGATTCCGGCGCAGCGCCCGGCGCTCCCGCTGGTCGCGGGTCGCCGCGAGCGCGTCGAGGAACTCAAAGACAGAATCCGAAGGATTCTCACAGGCTTAGGGGTGAGCGAGGCCGTCAACTTCGGCTTCGTGGCGAAAGAAGAGCTTGAGGTCTTTGGACAGAGTGACGATCTCGTCAGAGTGCGCAACCCCATGAGCGATGAGTTCTATGCGCTGCGGGCGAGCCTATGGCCAGGGCTGGTGCGCAATCTACAACACAATGCCTATCAACAAGTGGACGGCGTCCGGCTCTTCGAGATCGGCAAGGTCTTTCAGCGGGAAGAGCGCACGGTGCGCGAGCGGCTGGCCGTGGGGGTCATAGTCGCGGGGCGCGCCTTGGTGCCCTTGCAAGGCCGTGAGCAACTCTATGATTTTTACGATCTCAAAGGGATTGCTGAGACGCTTCTCTTCGAGCTAGGGTTCAAGAACTTTTCATTTGAGCCGAGCACAGAAAGAATCTTGCACCCGATGCGCCAGGCGATCTTGAAAGCCAAAGAGGACGTGCTCGGAGTCTTGGGCGAGCTGCACCCGGATATAACCCGACACTACGATCTGCCCTGGCGGGTCTATCTCTTCGAGATGAACCTCGACGAGATCTATCAAAGACTGCAGACGCTGACGATGCCCACCTGGTCGGAGATCCAGCAGAAAGTTACTCCCAAGTACCCGGCGTCGCGGCGCGACCTGTCGCTGCTGGTGTCGGAGGGCGTGCCGGAAGCACAGGTGCGGCGCATCTTAGAGAGCGAGCGCCGCGTCGAGCGCGTCTTCTTGTACGACTTATACCGGGGCAGCCAGATCCCCCAGGGCATGAAGAGCCTGACGTATGAAATTACGTTCCGAGACTGGACCAAGACGCTCAGCGACGACGAAGTCAACGAGATGGTCGCGCGCATCGAAGCGCGCCTCAAAGAAGAACTAGGCGTGCAGATTAGGAAGACCTAACAAGCTTCGCTTGACGTTCATCTTCGCCAGCCGGAGGCTGGCGAATGTGTACAGTCCAGACGAAGTCTGGTATGCTCATCACGCGCACGATTGC
>JAILZC010000175.1 GCA_023512665.1 Candidatus Bipolaricaulota bacterium
GGAGAGCAGGGGTGAGGGGCTGGGAGGGGCTGGGGGAGGGGGCACGCATTCTCCTGGCCGACGAGATCTCCCCCGACACGATGCGGCTGTGGGACGCCCACACCCACGAAAGCCTCGATAAAGACGTGTTCCGCGAGGACAAGGGCGATCTGCTTGCTACCTATCGGGAGGTGGCGCGCCGCATGGGGACAGCCGAGAGGGGACGGCTATGAAAGAATTTCTCGTGCGGGTGTTGATAGAACCAAAGCCGGAGCTGCTCGACCCCCAGGGCCAAGCGGTCGAGCGGGCTCTCGTGGAGCTGGGGCTGCGCAATCTCTCCGGGACGCGGGTAGGGAAGCTCGTCAAGTTCAAACTGAAGGCGATCTCGGCAGGGCAAGCCCGCGAGCGCGTCACGGAGATCGCCCAGAAATTTCTCGCCAACCCCGTGATCGAGCGATTCTCCGTGGAGGTGGAAGAGCTGTGAGGGCCGCGGTCGTCGTCTTCCCCGGATCGAATTGCGATCACGATACGTACTACGTTCTGAGAGACTTATTAGAGATCGAGACAGATCTCTTATGGTATCGCGAGACGAATTTAGATAGATACGATCTGATCGTGCTGCCGGGGGGATTTTCGTATGGGGATTATCTGCGAGCGGGGGCGATCGCGCGGTTCGCCCCGGTGGTGCAAGCACTCCCAGAGTATATCGCGAAGCAGCGCGGGATCGTGCTGGGGATCTGCAACGGCTTTCAGATCCTCACCGAAGCAGGGCTCTTGCCCGGGGCGCTCACCAAGAACCTCACCCGTTCCCTCTCCGTAAACGGAGAGGGCCAGGGAGAGGTGGGAACGGGTGAGGTAAGATTCATCTGCAAGACGGTGAAGCTGCGCGTGGAGAACAATGCCACCCCGCTGACGCAGCTCTTCGAGTACGGACAGATCATAGAACTCCCCATCGCCCACGGCGAGGGGCGCTACCTCGCCCCACCAGAGACACTCGAGAGCCTAAAGAGAAACCGTCAGATTCTGTTGACGTACTATGGGGAGAATCCCAACGGCTCGATGGAGAACATCGCGGCGATCATGGACGAGACGGGGACGGTCTTCGGGATGATGCCCCACCCGGAGCGCAACAGCGAGAAAATCTTTGGGACGGGAGACGGGCTGAAGATCTTCCAGGCGCTCGTAAGGGCTCTATACCCCTCACCCCTGTGCTCCCCTCTCCCTCGGAGGGGAGAGGGGACGGGGGTGAGGGTGAAGAGGCAAGAGCTATGACCAAGCGCGAACTGGCCCACGGACTCTCCCCAAACGAATACGAGACGATCTGCGCACGCTTAGGGCGCGACCCCAACGAGCTGGAGCTGGGGCTCTTTGCTCTCAATTGGTCGGAGCATTGCAGCTACAAGACTTCCAAAAGATTCTTAAAGCTACTGCCCACGACGGGCCAGAGAGTGCTGCAGGGGCCTGGGGAGAACGCCGGGGTCGTCGAGTTAGAGAACAATTGGTGTGTGGCCTTCAAGGTCGAGAGTCATAATCATCCGTCGGCTGTCGAGCCCTTCAATGGGGCGGCGACGGGGGTCGGCGGAATCATTCGCGATATTTTGAGCATGGGGGCGCGGCCGATCGCGCTCTTAGATTCGTTGCGGTTTGGAGAGCTCCCCCCCTCACCCCTCTGCTCCCCTCTCCCTCAGAGGGGAGAGGGGACGGGGGTGAGGGTGAAGGGGGCCAGGGGGGTAGGTCCCTCCTCGACCGGTGGATTCTCTCGCGGTTGCAGACGACCATCGAGAGCGTCACTGCCTCTATGGACGAGTATGACATCGTTGGGGCTGCTGACGCCCTCAAGCAGTTCATAGACGACGTGAGCAACTGGTACGTGAGAAATTCGCGCGCGCGCTTTTGGGGCAACCAATGGACAGAGGACAAGATCGCGGCGTTCACCACGCTCTACGAAGTTCTCATAAATCTCGTCAAGCTGATGGCGCCCTTTGTGCCCTTCGTCACCGAGGCGATCTATCAGAATCTCAGAACCGACCAGATGCCGGAGAGCGTCCATTTGTGCGATTGGCCGCAGGTGAATCAGACGCTGCGTGATGCCGAACTCGAAGCCCAGATGGAGCGCACGCGCCAGATCGTTACTGCGGGCCTCCAGGCGCGCAACAAGGCCCAGATCAAAGTGCGTCAGCCACTCGCTCTTGCGGCCATCGTGAGCGACGGGCCTCTCTTGGAGGAAGAGTACCAACAGCTTATTCGTCAAGAGCTCAACGTCAAGAGGCTCCAATGGCTGAGCGCAGAACAGCTCTTTGCGTTCTACACCCCCAAGCTCGAATACGAAAAATCTGCTTTGGGGAAGGACCTGCGCGGCTTAGCTCCCAAAGCTCTTGCTGTTTTAGAGGAGCTCAACAAAGCTGATCACGACAAGCGCGTGCAGCTCGCCCAAGAACTTCACACTCATAAAAAGCTGCGCCTCACTGTAGAGGGCCAAGAGATCGAGCTCTCTGAGGGGACGCACCTGCGCGTGGTGCTTGCTCCGCGTGCGGGGTATGTTGAGGGCGCTGAAGGCGACGTGAGGGTGTTGCTCGACACGCGCCTTGACGACGCCTTGCGCCAAGAGGGCCTGGTGCGGGAGTTTGTGAGATTGGTGCAAGAGTGCCGCAAGGAGGCGGGCTTTGAGGTCTCAGATCGCATCGAGCTCTACTATGAGGCCGACCCGGAAGTACAGGCGGTCCTCGAGCGATTTGCGCAGCACGTCCAGGAGGAGACGCTGGCCGTGACCTTGCAGCGCAACAGCTCTTTTGAGAGGGTCGAGTTTAGCAAGGAGTTGGACGTCAATGGACGAAGAGCACGAGTGGGGCTAACACGCCGTAGGGCCTAGATGGGAATGGTAGTGACTCTTGGTAGGCGAATATCAGTCTTTGATCAACTGGGCTCGACGAACGATTATCTCAAGCAGTTGGCAGAGTCCGGCGCGCCTGAAGGGACTGTTGTCATCGCAAGAGAACAGACAGCGGGCAGGGGACGGTTAGGTCGGAGTTGGCTGTCGCCCCAGGGCGGCGCCTGGTTCTCGCTCTTGCTCCGACCGCCGATCCCTGTCGAGCAAGCGGGGTGTATCTCTGTCTTGATCGCGATCTCGCTCGCGCGTGCCCTGAGAGAGCACTGGGGCGTGCCTGTGGGCGTCAAGTGGCCCAATGATCTGTATGTACCTCACCCCCAGCCCCTTTACCTCTCCCTGCCCCTCTCCGCTTGCGGAGAGGGAACGGGTGAGGTAGGGGTGAGGGAGGGGGGGCCGCAGGCCGGGGTGAGGTATCAGAAGCTGGGCGGCATCCTCATTGAGCTCAGCACGAACGCCGCACAGATCGAATGGCTCGTCGCTGGGATCGGCATCAACATCAATAACCAACTCCCCGCGGGCGTCCCCGCGACGTCGCTCGCCCGCGAGCTGGGCCACCCCGTCCCGCTCGAAGATTTTTTCGAGAGGGCGCTCACTGCGCTCGCTCACGACTACGAGCGATTTCTCTCAGAAGGCTTCGCGTTTGTCCATGCTCACTGGCAGAGGCTCTCGGTGCTGCCGCCGCGCATTCTCGTCAAAACGAATAGTGGGGAGATCGCTGCCGAGGTGCTTGGGCTTGCTCCATCGGGTAGACTTATAG
>JAILZC010000176.1 GCA_023512665.1 Candidatus Bipolaricaulota bacterium
GCCGCAATGGGTGCTGGAGATCACACCCTTCATCCTCGAGTTCGGCATCAACTCCCACCAAGCACCTGCAAGCTCGGATAAAACCCCAGGAGATCAACCGGCAGTCCAACCGGATCAACAAATCTCGCTCGATCTCAAAGCCCTGGTGCTCTCGCGCTTGGAGGACTTGCTCAAAGCCAGCGAGCAGATAGCCAAAGAAAATCCCACTTTCGATCCAGCTTTGTTGCGCGATCCGCTCACTGAGTTCAAGAAGACCTTTGAAGCGGGCAAGATGGGCGATGCGGCCATGCAACTGGACATCGTGAGCGTCACACTGCTTCTGGCACACAAAAATGGGCTTATACCAAGGCTCCAAGAGGCCGATCTGAGGGCTGGCTTGCACCGTTTAGTCTCGGCATTCGCCCTGTTTCGAGAGCGGGTCCAACGCCAGACAGTGAAGATTTGTACGGGGCTTTTCATCAGTGAGGACCAGAAGACAGAAGAAGTCCTCAGTCCCCTCTTGACCGAAGTGCTCAAGAAGCTCACGATCACCAACAGACAGACGGGCGCCAAGGAGACGTTCACCCTCAAAGAGTCCAAGTGCTTCTGAGCTCCTTGTGCTTACTTAAATTAAAGAAGAGGCGGGATCTTATAGAGGGGCTGATTATGGGCAGCCCGATCCCATAGGTCTAGCAATTCCCTGCGATGCTGGGAGGCCCATTCAATCACCATCCCCAGGGCACGCGGAGGAAGGTCCCCGCCAATAACTGTCAAAGTATGGATGTCAATCACGGCCCCGTGCTCCCCATACTCAGCGTGGAAGTGCGGCGGCGGATGATCTGCAAAATACATCTTGATGACAATTCCAAAGAACCGGCTAATTTCCGGCATGCTGGGCCAACTCACGCAGCTTGGGAAAGAGCTCTTCGGGCTTCTTCCCGGTGACCTTCAGGTAGATGGCATCAGGGCAGAGATCAACCGCATCGTTCCACACCAGCTCGCCACGGGGCCCGATATGAACCCTCTTAAATGCTTCGTAGTCATCCCAGAGGGCAAAGACCCCCTGGCCCACTAAATGGGACAGATCGACGATCCCTTCGACGCTGTCGGAGAACTTGACCCAGAGCTGGTAGTTCTCTAGCGGCTTAACCTCTAGAGCTCTCGGCATATAATGAGCCTCCGACGTTAAATTATAGAATGAAGAGGTATCGGCGGCAACCTATGAAGAATGCCCCCAGATGGAGAAGCTCGCGTTCACCGACAGACAGACGGGCGCCAAAGAGACGTTCACCCTCAAAGAGTCCAAGTGTTTTTAAGCGGGTCAACAGCGGAGTCAGCCTGCTAAGGAAGCAGCTTCCCCACGCCGATGCGCTCGCGCGCTTCCTCTAAAGTCTGTCGCGCGACGGCCCGCGCCCTTCTCGCCCCTTCGTGCAGGATCTCCCGAACGTCAGATTCTTTGAGCTGCGCCCGCCGCGCCCGAATGGGTTCTAACATCTTGACCAAATAGTCCGCAACAGCCCGCTTGAGCGGCTCGTACTTGAGCGTGCCCGTGGCGTAGTCTGACTCAAATTGCTCGTAGATCTCTTGGGGCGCCGTCAGCTTCAGCAATAAGAAGAGATTGGCCACCCCAGGGCTCTTCTCTGGAGTTCGTGGGCCAATATCTGTCACCGCCGTCTTGATCTTCTCGCGGATGGACTCCTCCGGCTCGGTGAGGGCGATATAGTGCTTGGGCCCAAGAGACTTGCTCATCTTGCGCGTGGGATCGGCCGGGGACATCACCCGCGGGGCTTCAGTCAGCAGCACCTCTGGCTCTGGAAAGGTCTCGCCGAACCGAGAGTTGAATCGTCTTGCGATCCGACGGGCAAGCTCGATGTGCTGAATCTGGTCTTCCCCCACGGGCACTTTTGAAGCTTTATAGATGAGAATATCCGCGGCTTGCAAGACGGGATAGGTGAAGAGCCCGCAACTGACAAACTCTTGGCCCTCGCCCTTCTCTTTGAATTGGGTCATGCGCTGCAAGTCCCCATACGATGCGACGGCGCTCAGGATCCAACTCAGTTCCGTGTGTTCTGGCACTTGCGACTGCACAAAGAGCGTGCACTTCTGTGGGTCGAGCCCGCAGGCGAGCAAGTCCAGCGCCATCTCGATCGTATTCTTTCTGAGCTCTTGGGGGTCGTGCTCGACCGTGATCGCGTGGTAGTCCACGATAGAGTAGAAGCACTCGTACTGCTCTTGGAGCGCGACGTAATTTTTGACCGCGCCGAAGTAATTCCCAATATGGAGGGTGCCTGTGGGCTGGATGCCGGAGAGGACGACAGATTTGGAAGCCATAGGAGAGGCTACGTTAGAGGAGCCAAAGCCGACCACCGACGAGTTTTTGCGTCATCGCACATCACCTTCTCTAGTAGAGTGAGTGTGCTGATTATAGACAGGGCGCGTCGGATTGTCAAGGGCATCGGCTTCCTGATTAGTCCTCCGGGACATCTTGCCTTCCAGTCGGTCTTGTTCAATGAGTTGTTTTGCCCTCTCTTTGGGCTCTCCGTACCCTCCTCCACCGGGCGTCCTCACGCTCACGATAGACTCGGGCTCGAGGGTCAAGACACATTTGCCTGGGAGCGGGATCTCTTTTCCTTCTACAATCAAGACATTCTCGCCTCTAGCCCCGGGCTGCCCCCCGAACAACCCGTAGGGTTGAGTGATTCGTCTATCGCCCAAAAGGGAGAGCTTGGCCCGGTGGCCGACGACGCGAATATCCCGTCTGATCCCCAGCCCGCCTCTATATTGCCCCAGGCCTCCCGTATTGGGGCGAAGCTCGTAGCGTTCAATTCGTAGGGGATACGCGGTCTCGAGAGCCTCGATTGGGGTATTGGATGTGTTGCTCATGTGGCAGTGGACACCATCTATGCCGTCCTTGCCCGCTCGGCCTCCAAAGCCGCCCCCGATGGTCTCATACAGGGTGTAGGGCTCGCCAGTGCGAGGGTCTATGCCGCCCAAGGCGAAATTATTCATTGTGCCGTGGCAGGCCGCGATGGCCTTTTCGGGAGCGGCTTGGGCCAGTGCGCCGATGAGCACATCTACAATGCGCTGAGATGTTTCTAAGTTGCCGCCCACCACTGCCGCTGGGGGGGTTGCATGTACCACGCTGCCCTCGGGCGCCTTGATCTTAATGGGACGATAGCAGCCCTCATTGGGAGGAATCTCAGGGTCCGTCAGGCAGCGAATTGTATAGTACGTGGCCGAGGCAGTGACAGCATAGACGGCATTCACAGGCCCCTCGACTTGGGGAGAACTCCATGCGAAATCTACCTCGATCTCCCCCTCTGCGACTCTCACAGTAGCTTTGATTCTGATGGGCGCATCACGGATGCCGTCATCGTCGAGAAAGTCTTCATAAGCATAAGTGCCCGCTGCGAGCGTTTGAAGCGCCTCGCGCATTCGCCGCTCAGAGTAGTTTAAAATCGCTTCGATAATCGCGAAGAGTTTTTCACCGTACTTTTCGATAAGTTCAACGAAGCGCCTGCGGCCCGTCTCGTTGGCCGCTTTTTGTGCCCGCAAATCGCCCAAGCGCTCTTTGGGGGTGCGGACGTTTGCCAGTATGAACTCTAGAAGAG
>JAILZC010000018.1 GCA_023512665.1 Candidatus Bipolaricaulota bacterium
CCATAAACGGTTCTCTTTACGAGCCCTACTGCGGTTCGATCCGAAAGCTCATCGACGCATATCTCGACAGGGTCGGCGAGCGAATATTGGTGAGGGCGATGGAATCGATGGCCGCGTTGGCCGAGGCGCAGAAAGCGGCCTGAAGCGCAGCCATGTTGACATGCACCTCCCCTCGAAGCTAATCTCGATTGAGCGGCGCTTACCAACGGGGGTCGTGCATGCTTCTCGCCGTAGATGTCGGCAACACGCAGATCGCCGTCGGTCTTTTCGACGGCTCCGAGCTGAAAGCCCATTGGCGCATCGCCACGAGGAGCGATCAGACCGGGGACGAATTGGCTGTCGTCTTTTCGGAGCTGCTGGGGCTCTCGGGCTTGGGTTTTCGCGAAATTAGAGAGATGGTCGTCGCTTCCGTCGTTCCCAGCCTTACCTCGTCCATCATCGAGATGGCTGATAAGGTTATAGGGGCAAGGCCGATGGTCGTCGGCCCGGGCATCAAGACGGGCATCCCCATCCTTTACGATAATCCCCATGAGGTGGGAGCCGATCGAATAGTGAACGCGGTGTCTGGTTTCCAGAAATACGGCGGCCCGCTCATAATAGTCGATTTCGGGACGGCCACGACGTTCAATCTCATCTCCGAGGACGGGAGATTCTTGGGCGGGGCTATCGCGCCCCAGATGGAGCTCGCGGCTTCAGCTCTTGCCCAGCGCGCTGCACAGCTCTACGAGGTCGAGCTGCGCTGCCCCGAAAGCGTCATCGGCAAGACAACCGACGACAATATTCGCTCCGGGTTCGTGCTGGGATTTTTAGATTTAGTTTCCGGGCTGATTCGGCGCTTTCGGGCAGAATACGCTCAAGACTTAAAAGTCATCGTCACCGGGGGCCGCGGGGAGTTCTTCGCCAAGCATATCAAAGAGATCTCGGTCTACGACCCCCATCTGACGTTACAAGGGCTGCGGATTGCTTGGGAGCTGCGCCGGAAGCTTTGACTTATCTGGCGATTTTTGCTAGAGTGAAAGCAGCACGGAGGTGCACAGTATGTTTGGATTAGGTGCTCCAGAGCTGCTGATTATCTTCTTAGTAGTGCTGCTGCTCTTTGGGGGCGCGAAGCTCCCAGAGTTGGCGCGCGGTCTGGGCAAGGCCATTCGCAGCTTCAAGGAAGAGGCTGAGGGCATCAAACAGGAGATCGAAAAGGCCGCCGAGCCTTCTCCCCCATCCCCCGCAGAGAAGAAAGAGTCTCCGGAGCAGCCAGCGGCCAAGCAAAGCTAGCCCATGAAATGGCTTCTCATCATAGCACTGCTCTTGTTGATCTTCGGGGCGACGCGGCTGCCCCAAGTGGGACGGAGCTTGGGGCAGGCCTGGCGCACCCTGCGCGAGGAGATGAAAACTTCTAAGAAATAACCCTATGAGACTACAAGAATACCAAGGGAAGGAGCTCTTTCGTCGAGTTGGGATTCCCGTGGCTGAGGGCAAGATCGCGTTGACGTCGTCAGAAGCCGAAGGGATCGCGCGCGAGCTAGGCGGCCCCGTCGTCGTGAAAGCCCAGGTCTTAGTCGGCGGTCGAGGCAAGGCCGGCGGCATCAAGCTCGCTCGCACTCCCGAAGAGGCCCGCGCCCACGCCGAAAATATCTTACAGATGACGATCAAGGGCGAGCGCGTGAGAAAAGTCTTAGTCACCCGCGCCGTGGAGATCGAGCGAGAATTTTATCTCTCGATCACGATTGACCGCGCGGCGAGGAAGCCCATCGTCATCTTCTCTGCCGAGGGCGGCGTGGAGATCGAGGAGCTCGCCAAGACCTCTCCACACAAAATCATAAAATTTCACATAGACCCACTCATTGGGCTGCAGCCCTATCAAGTGCGCACGGCGCTCTTCCACGCTGAGATCGCACCGCCCCTGATGAAGCCCCTCAGTGATCTCTTTTTTAAGCTCTATCAGGCGTTTGTGCAGTATCGCGCCCAGCTCGTCGAGATCAATCCGTTAGCGTTCGCTGATGGGAAGCTCATCGCCGTAGACTCGAAATTTATCATTGACGATGACGACGTCCCCGCAGAGTTGGCCGGCTGGGAGGAGGAAGAGCTCGCTGGCAGCCCCGAAGAGCGCGCGGCCAAGCAAGCGGGCTTGCAGTACGTCAAGCTCGACGGCACTATTGGGATTATTGGGAACGGCGCAGGCTTAGTGATGGCGACGCTCGACGTTGTGGCGCTCCAGGGCGGACGGCCCGCGAACTTCTTAGACGTCGGCGGCGGGGCCAGCGCGGAAGTGATGAAGAAGGCCCTCCAGATAGTGCTTTCCGATCAAAACGTCCGTGGGCTGTTTATCAATATCTTCGGGGGGATCACGCGCTGCGATGAGGTCGCGCGCGGCCTGGTCGAGACCCAGAAAGAGCTTGGGATTAGGGTGCCGATGGTTGTGCGCCTCACCGGCACCAATGAAGAGCTAGGGCGCAAGATCTTAGAAGAACACGGGATCACGCCGGTGGCTAGCATGGAAGAAGGGGCCGCTCAGATAGTTAGACAGTTTATAGCTCCCAGTTCACAGGGTAGCGAGCTGAGAAACTGATTCTGAGGAGGGTTGTGCATGAAGGTTCGAGTCATCGCTGCTGTAGCGCTAGGGCTAGTCATCGCCGTTAGCTTAGGGGTGCGTCCCGCTGACTCCCAGAGCCGGATCATCTCTTTTAGTGAGATCAAGCCCGGCATGGAGGGCTTCGGCAAGACGGTCATCAAGGGCACGGAGATCCAGACGTTCTCTGTGAAAGTCGTTGATGTCATTGACAATCCCGGAGTTCTGGATGATCACATTGTCGTTCGGGTGAGCGGGCCGACGATCCGTCAAGCGGGCGGGGTCGCGGCGGGGATGAGCGGCAGCCCCATCTATATTAATAATAGGTTAGCCGGGGCGCTGTGGGGCTCATGGGGCTTTCAAGTGGGAGCCGAGCCCATCGCGCTCATCCGCCCCATCGAAACGATGCTTGCTCTCGTGAAACCCCTCAAAGAGAAAGCTCAGATGCGGCTCGGTCAGGTTCCCCATCCCCCCTTGATGAGCTCCGGGGAGATAGCTCAGAGGGCTGCGACGCCTCTATTAGTATCAGGGCTGGATGGCCGCGCCCTAAAGTATCTGAAAGACGGAGTGAGCGAGCGTGTGATGCGCTCCGCGGGGATGCGCCAGGCGCTCTTCTCTTGGGGCAGTGAAGACTTCTCACAAGAGCTTGCGCAAGGGCTGGAGGAACGCTACAGCGTTCGAGTGCAGCCCACGGGGCTCTCCGGCGCGGCGGCTCACGCCGGATCGTACACGAGCGATCCCATCCCGCTCCAAGAGGGCAGCCCCTTCGGGGTGATGCTCACCGACGGCGATGTCACGATTGGAGCGTTCGGGACGGTCTCCTACGTGGAAGATCACGTGATATTAGGGTTTGGGCACTGGCTTCTCCCTGCGGGCGAGACCGAGTTCTTCTTAACAGAGGCGTATATCTTGGACACGGTCGAGTCGTTAGAGACGCCGTTTAAGCTCGGTGTGCCGGGGAGGACCATCGGGGCGATCTTAGAAGACCGCTGGCAGGGTGTGGGCGGGGTGACTGACCTTGAGCCACGCTCACTTTCGGTCTCTTTGACGGTGAAAGACCGAGATCTTGGAGTGACCAATCGCGCGCAATTTCGCATCGCGTATTATGAGAGCTTGATGCCGTTGCTGTTGTTGGTTGGGGCTTTGGACGCGGTGGATCGCACGCTCAATCGCATTGGGCCGGGGACGATGCTCACTCGCTATACTCTGAAGGCCCAAGAGCTCGACGAGCCCCTGACCCGCACGGACGTCTTTGCCAGCTTGAGCGACATTGCCGTCACGGGTCCGTTAAGAATTGCCCAGACGCTCTTTACGCTCGCGCGCAACGAGTTCCGCGACGTGGGATTCACTCAGATAGATATCGAACTTGAGGTGCAAGGCGCGGTGCGCGCCCTGAGAGTAAAATCTATCAAGACCGATAAAGAGAGTTACGAGCCGGGAGAGACCATTCAATATACGGTGACCCTGCAGGCCTACCGGGGCAAGGAACAAACAGTCAAAGGAGAATTGCAGCTTCCCAAGGAGCTGGATCGCTCGAGCGTGACGCTTCTGGCCTTTGGTGGGCCGCGGCGCAGCGACAGGGACGAGGCACCGGAGTTCGATTCGCTCGACGATCTGATCAGCTTTTTGCAGAAGCTCCCCAGCAACAACAGTCTCACTGTAGAGCTTCTGAACATCACCGATGAGGGCTCCGACGCCGAAGAGGACTCCGAGCCGGCTGAGCCCTACAAAGACACGCAGATCATTGACGAGACAATTGTTTATGGGGAAAAAACATTAGAGATCAAGATTAAGACTGAAAAACCCCAGGAACCAACGCCGGAGAAGCCCGAGGAGCCCAAGCCGGAGAAGAAGCCATGCAAGTTTCCGTTCTACTGCCCGTGAAAGAGGCGATGGCAAGGACTTTTTCAAGCTTATCGGCCTAAAAGCGTCTCAATGCCTCCCAAGGGCGGGAGTCTATCCCCCCCTAATGGGCACCCCTCCCAAGCCAACGGAGGGGTTATAATGTGAAATCGCAAAGAAAACCCATATTATTTGAGGGTTTTCTCTCTCGCGTTTCTGTCTATTGTATGTCTGCTAATCTTAGTTAGCAGACGTTAGCGCGGGTCGAAAAAAATTATTCTCGATCTTGACTCCTGCGGGCACCTGCGGCTACAATGCTTTCATCTTGAAAAAGTGTGGGGAGGAGGCAGTCCCCATGAAGCACAGCGGGTTCTCCAAGAGCGCCATCGTCGCACGCTTCTCCCAGCGGACGCGCAATCTTTTACTCTTTACAGCCTATCAATGTGTGCTGGAGGGCGAGGAGCGGGCGTGGAGCAAGCAGGGGAAGCGATATGAGCACCTGCATCCGCGGGAGCGGCTGGCCCAGTATCTTGGGGTGCACAAGTCCCATCTGAGCAATTATTTCAACGGTCGCACGGCGATCCCCGACGATGTCGCCGAGAGGGCGTTCGACCTAATTCCAGAGCATTTGCAACCGTACTTTGCGATTCAAGAACTCTGCGCGGTGCTGATAGATTTGGCGCAGCTCTTTCCCAAGTATCGTCAGCCGCACGAGTTTGAGTTCTTTTGGAATTTGCCGCATCTAGCGGAGCGAGCGGGGGAGGGCATGGCCTCGAGTGGGGAGGTGCGGGTGCGGTATGAGTTTGAGTGGGGGAAGGGGGAGCCGAGTGTGAGGGCGGGGAAGGTCGTCTTTGGTGCGGACGATCATGGGCATCCGCGGGTGCGGATTTACGACAAGTTTGTGGAGGGGAAGCAGTTGGTGATGGGGGCGCGGGAGATCACGGGCAGGGTTGGAGAAAGGTGTGGCAGGTAAGAAAGTGGGTCTACAGAAACGAAGGAGGTGACAAAACTCTATACAAGATGATCTGGTGTCATTGTCGTTTAGATGCTTGCATCACGATATTCTAAAGGAGGAGGTCTGTGATATGTTAAGCATAAGACGGCTACTATTGGGCACCACATTATTAGGAGTCCTATTTCTCTGCGCATGGCTAGTTGGTGGATGCGCTTTATCACCCTCCAGCCAACTTCTCCCCCCCTCCGACCTTCCTGACCTTCGTGAGTTACCAGACTTTCCACACATTCCGTTCCGTGGTGAGCGTCTATCGCTCCTTCATCACGAGGTTATACAAATTTCGCCAGAAGGCCTCGGTAGCCTCACATGGTCGATGTCCACTACATCGCCCGCTCTGACTGACCTGTACCAAAAATATTGGGAACAGTTCGAGACGGACCCCACAGTTAGGGAGGACTTCTTCAACAATATCCAGTAGGAATACGCTACACTTTTAAGTACACAGGTGGAAAGGCTCCAAATGAAACGTACAACATCGGCTTCCTTGGCCGGGGGTGCAGTGGAGTTTCACCTAACTGGCCAGCTTCCTTATGCTGCCAGCTATGATACAAGGAGTGGGGAATGGCATGTGACAGTCGGGCCACAAATCCCCGAAGCAGTGGACAGCATAGGAAATCAATTCCTAACCGAACTGATCTTCCGAGCTCTTCTTATGGAGAGTCTAGAAGGACAGCAACGGTTTGAACTGCATCGTGAAACGCGGTTTGAACTTCCAAAAGGAGCTGTCTTCACCAATAGGCAGGAGCTTGAAGGGTTGAAATGGAATCTGGACTTTGGTGGCGGCACCAGCTTGAGAGCTACATTAAAGCTAGAAAATCAAGCGGTCACCGTGGTGGAAGATCTTATTCAAACTGAGGCGGAACCAACAAATCTGATGACCGAAGAAGGGCGCGCGGCGCTTTTTGACAGCTTGGGCAAGTACAAATCCTTCGTAATTAGGTATGCCCAGGATCCTCAAATCGCAACTCCTCTGGCTCCGAAGCCTGTGACTACACAAAGCAGACCTGACAGTTTTTCCAGGTCTTGGCAATTCAGCGCTCGGTCTCCGACTCTTAGCGTAACTTTCGATGGACTACCAAGGGGTAGTAGTTTTACACTTTCATCTACTGCCAGCTTTACGCTTGGTGGTTTTATTGGATGGAGATTTTCAAGAAGCGGACTCGAATGGTTCGACGCTAAAATTACTACGAATCCTAGTCTGAACCTCACTGCGAGCGTCAATGTACCACTGCTAAACTGGCAACGAAGCAGGGGAAGAGTGTGGGGTGCTGGCGCAGATTTCTGGTTTTGGATTGGCGTGTTGCCTGTCTACATCAGGCTGCAAGCCGACATTGATGTCCTAGCTTCCTTAGCTGCCAGTGGTACCACGCAGGTTAGCTTCAACACTGGTTTAGGCATCAGCAGCACGACTGGAGTGCTGTACAACAGGCTAGGAGTGAATCCAGGGTGGCGACCTCAGCGAAGTTCCAGTATGAGCGCCAGTCAACCATCTGTTAGAGTAACCACCTCAGTTGGGATAACCGCGAGCGCTGGCCCATCCTTAACTCTATCAGCTTATCTCTATGGGCTAGCCGGACCATTTGTGCGTCTCGGAGTATCTCTGGGGGCCGAACTAAATGTTCGCCCTAGCAGGACTTGGGGATTGAAAGGTCTTGCTCAAGCGAGTGGAGGGTTCAAGACATCAAGCTGGCTGAGGAACTTTTTGGGAATAGATATCTCTCTTAACTATAACTTCTACACATTGGAACGGAGCCTAGCCATGGGCACATGGTGATAGTTACACCGTAGTCTATCCCTCCGTCGTGCGCGTGCGGGGCTTCGATGGGCGAGAGCACGCGAGCGAAGTGCGCAAGCTGGTTATCCTGCGCTAGGCGCTCTCCACTCTTACCTTAGCCGTTCCCTCTCCGTTTACGGAGAGGGCCAGGGTGAGGTGAAAAGGGCCCGGATGCTGAAGCAACAATCTCTTAGCAGCACTAATCCGCTCAGCTTGCCGCCATGAAGAGAGTTGAGTAGACTAATACGGTGAAGTTGTATGTCTGTCAAGGAGATTTTACGCGCCTTAGAGCAGCTTACCCCAGAGGAATGCCACCAGGTACGCCAGGCCCTCGAACAGCGTTTAGCCCGCGAAGCTGCCCGTGGCAACAACGAGATAGCCTTCAAGCAGCGCCTCCTGGCTGTAGGACTCTTGAGCGAGATCAAACAGGCACTCAAGACAGCCCCGCTGGGGGATCGCACCCCGATTCACGTCACCGGCAAGCCCCTGTCTCAAATGATCATCGAGGAGCGGCGTTGAGTGGGAGTCTACTTCTTCGAGAGTAGTGCCCTGGTCAAGCGCTATGCCACCGAGACAGGACCCCCTTGGGTATGCCGCCTCACCGATCCAGCTTCGGGAAACGAAATCTACATAGCCCGCCTCACGGGGGTCGAACTGATAGCGGCCTTCGTGCGCAAAGTCCGTGCCGGGGAGATCACCCCCTCTGATGCTCAGAGAGCTATAGCAAATTTCAAAGCCGACTGGGCCACGCAGTATCAGATCGTGGAGATCACAGGGGCGGTGGTCAACCGTGCCATGGAGTATGCAGAGCAGTACGGATTGCGCGGCTATGATGCGGTACAGCTTGCCGTAGCTTATGAGCTGAACGCTGTCCGGCAGGGTATGGGGTTACCCCCGTTGGTCTTTGTCTGTGCTGATGTTGATCTCAACCGTGCTGCTGTTGCCGAAGGGATGGTCGTGGAAAACCCTAATCATCATCCTTGATGCGCGTGTGGGGCTTCGATAGGCGAGAGCACGTGAGCGCGGTGCGCAAGCTCGTTATTTATTTGCTTTTTGCAAGAGAAGCCGGTAATTTAATAGAGTGAGATATCCCCAAGGAGGTCATCGCTATGAGCAAACACTGGCGATTAGAAAAGCCCCAGAACGATGTCAACAAAATCCCAACGTATGCCCCTGGAACCCCAGAACGCGAACAGCTCCTCAAAGAGATCGAAGCCCTCAAGCGCACAACCGAAGAGATCCCCTTAATTATCAATGGCGAGCCCGTCAAGACCGGCCAGATCGTGGACGTCCCTTGCCCGCACGATCACAAAAAGATCTTAGCACGAGCACACCTGGCCGGAGAGCCCGAGCTGCGTCGTGCTATTGACGCGGCATTAGAAGCTCACAAAACGTGGTCAGCTATGGACGGCTATGACCGCGCAGCGATCTTCTCCCGCGCGGCAGACCTCTTGGCCGGGCCAAGGAGAATCCAAAACATCGCGGCTATCATGCTCAATCAGTCCAAGACCCCCTTTGAAGCCGAGATTGATCTTGCGGAATTAGTAGATTTTTGGAGATTCAATGCGTATTATATGCAGTTTCTCTACGAGCAGCAGCCCGATCAAATTTACGGGGAGATCAATCGCTTCGACTGGCGGCCGTTGGAGGGCTTCGTGCTCGCCGTGCCGCCATTTAATTTCTACTCGATCGGGGGCAATCTCCCCACAGCGCCAGCGCTCGTGGGCAACGTCGCTCTCTGGAAGCCCGCGCGATCGGTGCTGCTCTCGAATTATCGCATCATGCAGATCTTGATAGAAGCGGGGCTGCCCAAGGGTGTGATTAACTTCGTGCCCTTCTCCAGCCAATATAGCGATGTCGTGCTGAAACACCCTGCTTTCGCCGGGCTGCACTTCACGAGCAGCTACGAGACGCTGATTCACTTATGGAACGAGATCGGCAAGAACTTGCCCAACTATAAGAATTTCCCCAGAATCGTCGGCGAGACCGGCGGCAAGGATTTCGTCTTCGTGCACCCATCGGCTGATCTTGACGTCGTCGCGGCCAATACGATCCGGGGGGCGTTCGAGTATCAGGGACAGAAGTGCTCAGCGGCGTCGAGGATGTACGTCCCGCAGAGCCTGTGGCCCGCTCTCAAGAAACGCTTTCTCGAAGAGCTGCCCAAGCTCAAGGTCGGCCCCACGGAAGACCTCTCGGTCTTCATGGGAGCGATCATCACCAAAGACGCGTTCGACAAGATCGTCTCGTACATCGAAGAAGCCAAGAAGAATACTGCTATCTATGAGATCGTCTTCGGCGGGGAGTACGACAGCTCCACGGGATGGTTCGTCCAGCCCACGGTGATCGTCTCCCACCCCGGCAGCAC